>NZ_JAFLKV010000034.1:42909-45407 GCF_019163035.1 Sulfuricurvum sp. | reverse complement strand
CGATCAGAGATCGTGATCATCGGCTTTTTTTCAGGGAAAGCGATAATGGGTGGAGTGTATTGGGGGATAGTGATAGGTTTTGCTGGATTCTCTTTTCCAAGGAGGGATGACGCCCCAAGGAGTAAGCCGGCACCTAAAAAATGTCTGCGGTTAAGATATTTCATACGATCTGCCTTCGATTATGTTATCACTATTTTATCATAATTTGAGATAATTTAAAGAATAAGCATAGCATCACCGTAGGAGAAAAAGCGGTAGTGTTCCTTTATTGCCTCTTGATACATTCGATGGGTCTCTTCTATCCCGACGAACGAAGCGACGAGCATCAGCAGTGTCGATTGGGGAAGGTGAAAGTTGGTGAGGAGATGGTTGATCCGTAGTGGCGGGTTGTGCGGATGCAAAAAGAGGTTGGCTTCCCCTGAGACCTCTTGGGTACGGGCGTGGAACTCAACCGTGCGGGTAGAAGTCGTCCCGACACTCAAAAGAGGGGTGTCACTATGGAGCAGCTCTTGTGCGGCGATACTGATGTCAAAATACTCCGAGTGCATCGGATGATCGGTGATAATCTCAGCTTCTACGGGTTTGAACGTCCCTGATCCGACATGGAGGGTGACAAAGGCATGCGGATGACGTGAGCATACGGCATCAAACAGCTCATCGGTAAAATGGAGCGATGCGGTGGGGGCGGCAACAGCCCCCTCATGGTGGGCAAAAACGCTTTGGTATTCTCGCTCATCTTCGGAGTTGTCTTCACGTCCGAGATACGGAGGGAGGGGGATGTGACCCACTTGCTCCAAAATGGGGAGGAGTTCTTCAAAGCGGATGAGGGTATGATTGAGATAAAAATTAACCTCACGAGAACCGTCATCGCTAAGGGAAATCACACGGGCACTGAGATCCCCTTCGAAAAGAATGAGAGTATCTATTTTCACTCTCCCTTTGATATAGACGTTGATCGTATGGGCATCGTGGGGGCGGTTGATGAGGAGTTCGACGGCACCTCCGCTCTCTTTGTGACCATAAAGCCTAGCTTTGATAACTTTGGTATCGTTGAAAATAATCCCGCAGTTTTCGGGGAGAAACGATTCGAGTGCATCGAACCGCGCGTGGGTGATACTTTTGTCGGCTCGGTTATAGACGAGGAGGCGGGCATGGTCTCTGGGGTGGATCGGATGGGTAGCTATAAGCTCAGAGGGGAGCTCATAGTGGTAACTGGAGGTGAGAAGGGGGTTGAGATCAGTCAATCGTCTCTTCTTCATCTTCTTCGATATACGGCTCCTCTTTAGGAGCAGGGTTGACGAGGCGGACGATCAAGATTGAGACACCGTAGAGGAGAATCAACGGAACCGCCATCATAATTTGGCTGAGAACGTCCGGCGGAGTGAGAATAGCGGCAATGATAAAAATAAGGACGATGGCATAGCGGAAAAAGTTGATCATCATCCGATCATCGATCAATCCCAAAAGAGCTAGAAAATAACAAAATACCGGAAGCTCAAAGGCTAATCCGAATCCGAAAATGATTTTGGTGAAAAACTCGACGTATTCGCTGATATTGTACATTGGGACAAACGAGGCACTACCGAATTCGATGAAAAATGCGAATCCTAATGGGGTGACGAAATAGTAAGCGAATGCGGCACCGGATAGAAACATAACGGTTCCACCCACAACGATGGGAATAATCATCTTTTTTTCATTGGCATAAAGTCCCGGTGCGATAAAAAGCCATATTTGAGCGAGTATAACAGGGATTGCGGCGATGAGACCGGCAAAAAAGGAGATTTTCATGGCAACAAAAAAGGCTTCGGAGAGCTCTTTGGTCACTAGCATCCCTTTGGCGGCTTTTGGGGAGATTTTGGCTACGGAGGTTAACGCATCAATCAGCGGTTGCGTGATCCATCCGAGAATCGCATCGTGAAAGTTCCACATAAAAATGGACATAATAATAACGGCGGCAACACTGATACCGAGTCGTTTACGCAGTTCGGCTAAATGGGGTCTAAGATCATCAAACATTAGGCTTCTCTTCTATAGGTTTAATCTCTTTTGGGGCAAAGGTAACGACCTCAGGCACTTTGGGTGCGGAGGGTGTTGAGGTGGCTATGGTGTTAAAGTCTAAATCGTTTTTAATGACGTTGAGCTCTGCGCCGATCTCGGTAACATTGGTCATTCTCTCTAACTCCGCACTCGCGTCGGTAAGCTCTTTTTTGTAGCTTAGGGCGCTCTCTTTTAGCTCAGAGAATTTCATCTCTTCTTCGAGTGTTGCTTTGGCAGAGTTCACTGTCCCTTTGACACTTTTGAAAAATTTAGCAATCTCTATCATGGTTGAGGGGAGTTTATCCGGTCCTAAAAATAACACCGCAATAATTGCGATTAGGAAAATTTCACCTAAACCCATTCCAAACATGGCTATTGCCCCTTGATTTATTAATTATTTGGAGATTTTATCCAAAGAAAGTTTAAAACCCTTCTACTCTCAGGGCAATTTCATCCGC
>NZ_JAFLKV010000034.1:40144-42809 GCF_019163035.1 Sulfuricurvum sp. | reverse complement strand
TCCTCTTCGATGGTGAGGGCATAGAGGCTGATGTGATCGATGGGGAGAAGAAAGGCTTGGTCAATATCAGATTTTAAAAGCGCTTTGGTATCACCGCTAACCCCGTAGATTAAATCGATACTGAGGTGTTTGTAGCCGATAGCAGAGGCGGTTCGGATCGCTTCGAGTGCATGTTGCGTATGATGAGCACGCCCGAGGATTTTGAGCTTTTCATTGTTAAAACTTTGCACTCCGAAGCTGAGGCGGTTAACTCCCAGCTCGAACATCCCCTCTAGCCATGTCCTTGTGGCACTGTTAGGATTGGCTTCGGCGGTGATCTCGCAATTTTTTACCAGATAAGGGTCAATCATTTCAAAAATCGGACGATACAGTGCGGGGTCAACGGTAGATGGAGTTCCTCCACCGATAAATACACTTTCGATAGGGTTGGCGGCACTTACATTAAAACGGAGAAGCTCCGAGTTGAGTTGAACAAGGACAGCATTCATATACGCTTCGCGCAGTGAAAATTTATCGACATAAGAGTTAAACGCACAGTAAGAGCATTTGCTATCGCAAAAAGGGATGTGAATGTATAAAAGCATAAGTGGATTATAGTATTTTTAATGGCGAATAGTTTACAATACCCATCCAAAATAGACTAAAAGATGGTGAATGACCGAAAAAAAGTTCTACCGACCGAATGTGGCGGCGATTATTGTCTCTCATGAGTATCCTGAGACCAAAGATGTTTTTATCGCCGAGCGGAGTGATTTGGAGGGGGTATGGCAGTTTCCTCAAGGGGGAATTGATGAGGGAGAATCGAGCGAAGAGGCTCTGTTTCGTGAGCTTGGCGAAGAGATCGGTACTTCAAAGGTTGATATTATCGCTGAGTATCCCGAATGGATCGCGTACGATTTCCCCTCCCATGTCGCAGCCAAAATGGCTCCTTATGCCGGACAAAAACAGCGCTATTATTTAGTACGTTTGAAAAAAGGGGCAGTAATCGATATAGATACGAAGCACCCTGAATTCAAGGCGTATAAATTTGTCAATATTGATGAGCTGTTGAGTCACGTCGCCCATTTCAAAAAACCGGTATATGAACGGGTTATTTCTCATTTTAGAACCAAGGGGTATCTGTAATGCTTATTGTCCAAAAATTTGGCGGTACCAGTGTCGGCGATTTGGAGCGAATCCAAAACGTCGCTAATCGTGTCTCGCAAACACTTAAAGAGGGGCATCAAGTTGTCGTTGTCGTATCGGCAATGAGTGGTGAGACGAACAAACTCATCGCGTATGCGGAACACTACACCTCTACTCCTGAGCGCAGTGAAGTGGATATGCTTCTCAGCTCCGGTGAGCGGGTAACGGCTGCATTGCTCTCGATTGCCCTCAATGCGATGGGGCACAGTGCGACCTCTATGAGTGGTCGTCGTGCGGGGATCGTGACCGATAGTATCCATACGAAAGCACGGATTGAGAGCATCGATCCTAGTGCAATGCATGCAGAACTCGCTTGTGGCAAAGTTATTGTTGTTGCAGGTTTCCAAGGGGTGAGCGAGAGTGGTCAAGTCACCACTCTCGGGCGTGGAGGCTCAGACCTCTCTGCGGTTGCTCTCGCAGGTGCATTGGAAGCGGATTTATGTGAAATCTATACCGATGTTGATGGTATTTATACGACCGATCCACGTATTGAGCCACGCGCTAAAAAAATGGATCGTATCAGCTACGATGAGATGCTTGAACTCGCTTCTCTTGGAGCCAAAGTCCTCCAAAACCGCTCAGTAGAGTTGGCTAAAAAATTAAACGTTAACCTCGTAACCCGCTCCAGTTTTAGCGATGCGGAGGGGACACTTATCACAAAGGAAGAGAATATTATGGAAAAACCACTTGTCAGCGGTATCGCACTCGATAAAAACCAAGCACGCGTATCCCTCAGCGGCGTGATCGATCGTCCGGGGATCGCTTCGGATATTTTTACCCGTTTGGCAGATAACAGTGTGAATATCGATATGATTATCCAAACCTCAGGGCATGATGGCAAAACGAACCTTGATTTTACCGTCCCTAAAACGGAACTTTTGGATGCGAAAAAAGTGGTTGAAACCTTTATTGCCGATGATGAGATCAGCGAAGCGTCCTACGATGAAAATATTTGTAAAGTCTCCATCGTGGGTGTCGGTATGAAATCCCACACGGGCGTTGCAGCAAAAGCGTTCCAAACAATGGCTCGTGAAAATATAAATATTATGATGATTTCAACTTCGGAGATTAAAGTCTCTATGGTGATCGATGAAAAATACGCTGAATTGGCGGTTCGATCATTGCATAGCGCCTATTCGTTGGATCAATAAGTGCGTCATTTCGATCAATGGACATTAGAATCGATTCGCTCCGAGGGGGCATCGATGAGCTGGTTCGAAGAGCAGCGTTTCGAATGGACTCCTCAAATCGCTAATGCCATGGATCAGGTGATGGGGGGAAAAACGCTTGTTCTAATCACCGATCATGATCGCAAATGGTACGCCCACTACATTATGTCATCGCTAAACAAGCGGTTACAAGATCGCCCGATGATCCCTATCGCCTGCATCGACTCTCTCTATCCCCATTACGATCATCTCAGCGGCGGAGAATCGATTGATATGCTCAGTGATATGCTCGATATCGCCTTTAAAGGGGA
>NZ_JAFLKV010000034.1:35550-40044 GCF_019163035.1 Sulfuricurvum sp. | reverse complement strand
TTTGAGAAAGCTCTTCGTTTGATTGAACTCAATAGCCGTTTGCAGAGTGTGCTGGTCATGGTCTTGATGAATTTCCTCAAAGAGGTCAAACGTGGTCGTTGAGAAACTCTCTAACTGTATAGACCTGCACCGTGAGCTTAAAGCTCTCGGTGTTGATGGAGGCGGTGTTTCTATTTTAGAAGATAAAGCTCATTTCCACTTGATCCGTATCCGTGATCTGCATGTGGGTGCCGCCAATATTCTTAAACAAGATGCCCTGAGTATCGGTGCCGATCTCGCGGTTCCCAGAGGGACGGTAACTGCCTCGATTCCCCGTGTGGATGCTCTCTTGATCGCAACGGAGCGTCAGTTGCAGCAACTGGTAAAAAAAGAGAAAGCGCAACCCTTTGGTCTCAAAGCACTCTCTGTAGAATTGGAGAGTTTTTGCCATTTGAAACACGATGAGGATGCCTCAATTATGGGGATACTTAACGCGAATGATGACAGTTTCTATCATGCGAGCCGATTTCAGGGAAGCAAAGCGATTGAGCGGATCGAAACGATGATCGTAGAGGGTGCCGATATGATTGATCTCGGCGGTGTATCGAGCCGCCCGGGTTCGATAGCGGTGAGTGCGGAGGAAGAACTCTCCCGTGTGGCTCCAATCATTGATGCTCTGTACGAGCAAAAATTCTATGAAAAAACAGCCCTTAGTCTCGACAGCTACGAACCTCTCGTTATCCACTATGCACTGGAGAGAGGGTTTCGTATCGTCAACGATATTACGGGATTAGCCAACGATGAGGTGGCGCGATTGTGCGGCAGTTACGGTGCAACGGCTGTTATTATGCACATGCAGGGAAATCCGGTAAATATGCAGGAAAATCCCTCTTATTCTTCACTGATCGGTGATGTAGAACTCTTTTTTCGAGAGCGGATTGCTAAAGCAGAGTCATTCGGGATCAAAGATATAATCTTGGATTGCGGTATCGGGTTTGGGAAACGATTGGACGATAATCTCTCGCTTATCACCCATCAGAGCCATTTTCTCCGATTGGGGAAAAAACTGCTCGTCGGTGCCAGCCGAAAATCGATGATCAATGCGATCTCTCCCTCCATGAGTGATGATCGGTTGGCAGGAACACTGGCGATACACCTAAAAGCGATAGAAGAGGGAGCGACGATTGTTCGTGTACACGACGTTAAAGAGCACGCACAAGCGATTAAAATTTGGAAAGCGATGAGAGGATAAATATGGGAAATACCGTTGTTATTATTACCCTTTCGCTGTTGGTACTCCTCTCTCCATTTTTATCCCGTGTCACCAAAATTCCAGTGGTCGTTGTTGAGATATTACTGGGAAGTTTGGCGGCTTATTTTGGGTTATTGGTTGAAAACGAATTGTTTAAAATCATCGCAAAAGTGGGTTTTTTATACCTAATGTTTTTGGCAGGGATGGAGGTCAATCTAAAAGCGTTCGGATTTGAAAAATCCTCCTTGCTCCGTCGGACGATGCTCTATTTTGCGATGCTCTATGGGTGTTCATTTACCCTTTATGTCTATTTTGATCTGAGTTCGGTCTATCTGGTGGCATTTCCGATTTTCTCGCTAGGGATGCTGATGGCGCTGGTCAAAGAGTACGGCAAAGATAAACCGTGGTTGGCATTGGCGCTCAATATCGGGATTATCGGCGAGTTGGTCAGTATTATGGCGCTGACCATCCTCAGCGGCGGGTTGGAGTATGGATTTAACCGCGAATTTGCATTTGTATTGGGTGGGTTATTCCTCTTTTTGATTGGATTTGTCCTCTTTTTTCGAGGGATCAGGATCCTTTTTTGGTGGTATCCGAGCCTTAAAACGCTCATTATGCCGCACGAAGATAGTAAAGATCAGGATGTCCGTTTTTCGATGGCACTCATGTTTATTATGATAGCGATGATGCTTTATTTAAAAATCGATGTTGTTTTGGGAGCATTTTTAGCAGGGATGTTTATTGCAACCTATTTTAAACACAAAACAGAGCTACCTGAAAAACTCTCCTCCTTCGGATTCGGGTTTTTAGTCCCTATCTTTTTTATCCATGTCGGCTCAACACTTGCCTTGGATGCTTTTAGCGATGTTAGAATATTAAAGTTGGCATTGTTTATTGCGAGCGCCATTATTGGAATTCGTTTACTTAGCTCTTTAGTAGCATATGGGGGGTATCTTGGGTTGAAGAATACCATCTTGTTTTCGTTGAGCGATTCAATGCCGTTGACCTTTACAGTTGCTATTGCGACGCTCGGATACAGTGCTAATGCTATCACACATGATGAATATTATGCGTTTATTGTAGCGAGTATGGGGAGTGGGATATTTTTGATGCTCTTGATCAAACTATTGTATAGTTTGTTTAACAAAAAATAAAGAGTTTCGTACTGATTTTTAGTGAAAACAAGGTACAATCGGGATAATATAAAATGGTAATTACAGGGATGTAGTTTTACCCGTAACGAGAAGGAGTCACGTGGATTTAACCGTCGTATTAGGAATTCTGGGTGCTATTGCAGCTATTTCCACCGGAGATATTTTGGACGGCGGTAATCCCGTTCATATTATCCACTTGGCTTCATTGATCGTTATTTTCCCGACAGCGATGGCAGCAGCAGCGGTTGCTACGGATGTAGAGTATGTTAAAGGGGCTTTTAAACATCTAGGCCCGATCGTATTTAAAAAAAGTACGGTTGATTTACATGCGAGAATCAAAGAAATTATTGAACTTTCAACCTTAGCTCGTCGTGACGGTCTTTTATCATTGGAAGCAAAAGTGGCACAGATTGATAATGAGTTTTTGAAGCAGGGTCTTAGTATGGCGGTTGATGGTAATGAAGTAGATACCATTGTCGAGACACTGGAGTTGGTCATTGAAGAGACAGAGCACTATTATCACGGATGCGGACACTACTGGATTCTAGCCGGTGAAACATCACCCGTTATGGGTCTTATCGGAGCCGTTTTGGGTCTGATTTTGGCGTTGAAAAAACTCGATAATCCTGCTGAAATGGCGATGGGTATCGCGGGTGCGTTTACTGCTACCGTTACGGGGATTTTCTCCTCCTACGTTCTTTTAGGACCGTGGGGAAGAAAAATGATTGCAAAATCACACCATATCGTAAAAGAACAAAAAATGATGCTAGAAGGTATCGTTGGGATTGTTCATGGGGATAACCCACGTACCCTTGAAGCGAAATTACTCAATTTCCTCTCTCCGGCTGAAGAGAAACACAGTCAATTTAACTGATGAGTAAGTAATGGGTAAAAAACATAAGTGTAAGAAATGCCCAGAGTGTGAAGCAGGGGAAAAATGGGCAGTTCCAACCGCCGACTTTTTCAGTCTTTTATTGGCACTTTTCATCGCACTTTTTGCGATTGCATCGGTTAATAAAGAAAAAATTGCAGCATTGAAAGAGGAATTTGTTAAAATTTACGATTATGCTCCGGTTCCTGAAGCGGTTACTCCAGTGGTAAAAGAGGTTAGCGAGAGCAAGCCAACGCCAGAAGCGACCGCTAATCCTGCAGGTGCGGCTCCGGTTGCTGATGGTGGATCGTTGTTGGTAGGCTCTCCTCCTACCCCGGTAAATCAAGCAGTCTCTGAAGCCGTTAAAAAAATCCAACAAGAGTTAAAAAATGCGTCGATGGGTGCAGGTCCGCTCGATGAGAGCATGGATGGAGTATTATTAAAGCTCCCTACCTCAATCCCGTTTCGTGGTGCTAACGCAACAATTGATAACGAAGAGCTTCATCTGTTTCTTCGACGTGTTACCGATATTATCAATACGCTTCCGCCGTCGGTTGATATTTCAATTCGTGGATATACTGATAATTTGCCTCTCCCTGCGGGGACTCCGTATAAAGATAATATCGAACTCTCTGCGAAGAGAGCGGAGACGGTCATGCGAGAGCTCATTCAAAACGGTGTGGCTCCAGAGCGTCTTTCTACAGCAGGATTCGGTTCTGCTAAGCCGATTGCTGAAAATACCACCGAAGCAAATCGTGCTAAAAATAGACGGGTAGAATTTTATATGTATGTTTCCAATGATACGCCACTCGATCAAGCAAAGCAAACAAATATTTTAGATGCATTAAGCAAACTTCAAAAATAACTGAGACAAATCTCCTTATAATGTTCTCCTGCGTCACGGGATCTATTCGTAGAATGGATACCGCATGACAAAAACAGGAATAGTAAGATATTTCGATCAGAATGCTGCACCCGTTTCTGCGCCTGCGATTCCTGCAGCAATTATTGCACCTGACTTGCCAACCTCCATGGCGGCTCCAGTATTGTCTCCTTTTGCGTATCTCGCCGATGCATTTGTATATCCCTTATGCGCTTCATATCCAATACCCAAAGCGCCTAAAGCTCTACCGCCCCATTTTGCCGCTCCACTTGACTCAAATGCTTGCATGGTTTCGGTGAATATGTTAGAATTAGACATATTAGATTTAAAGGAGCTACCATGTTTAGTCTCGGTG
>NZ_JAFLKV010000034.1:21731-35450 GCF_019163035.1 Sulfuricurvum sp. | reverse complement strand
TTGAAGCTTAGCGAGTTTATATGCGGCATCGTGCATAGCTCTTTTTTCTTGTCCGGCAGTCTGTCTTCCCATCTTCCTGTCTTCGGAATCATCCATTAATGCCACCCGCATGGAGCCGTCATTGCCAATCATGGCCTTATCCCTAGTCCAAGCGTGATACCAGACATCGCACTTCCATATGTTGCCGATGTGCCCTGCTCGCCTATTGCTACTGCTAAATCTGCGCCGGTTTTTGGTGTATATACCACCTTCTAAAACTGAAGCTATTTGCTGTAATGTAGGTTAGAGAGATATGCAGGAAAGATAATGTAGAGGTTCTTCTCATACCCGCAGGTATGAGAAGAGTGCGTCAATTATTAGTTAGCGATAAAGATAAAATTTAGACCGTAATAAATTGCGGCACTCATGATCCCAGTAACGGGTAACGTAAATGCCCATGAGAGTAAGATGGTTTTGATCATCCCTTTTTGTACACCACCATCCGGTTCTGCCACCATCGAACCTGCTACAGAGCTTGAAACAATGTGCGTGGTACTTACCGGCGCATGAGCAAAGTTTGCTAACAAAATAGTAATCATAGCAATGGCTTGTGATACGGTTCCTTGCATATAGTTAATAGGGCGAGTACCAATTTTTTCACCAATGGTTAGAACGATTCGTTTATAGCCAATCATCGTACCAAGGCTAATCGCTAATGCAACAGCTATGATAACCCAATAAGGGACATATTCCGATGCCGTTATTAATGTTTTCCTCTGAGTAGCAATATAATCTGATTTGTCTTTATCAATAATTTTTTCCACTTGCCCAAAAAAGTTGTCACTGCATAAAACAGCAGTGTGAACACTCCATCGATCTTCCGATGAAAGGTCAGAATATGATTTGATACCATTAAGTTTTGTAGCGATTAATGAAGTCGTTTGGTGTACGTCATTGACATTACATTCGGCAATTGTATTTTTGACTTTTAATGCACTGATAAGATGTTTTTCGTTGACAAGCTGAGTGAGCGTAGCATTGTTTTCCGCATAAAAATTGGCTAAATTCGCCGCACTGTCATGTGTTTGTTTGATTTTGTATTCATGTGAATCCATATTAAGAGCATAGTAACTTGGTAAAATACCGATCAAAATAATCATGATCAAGCCCATCCCTTTTTGTCCATCATTCGATCCATGTGCAAAACTAACACCGGCTCCGGTAGCGATAATTCCCATACGCATCCAAAAGTTTGGACGTTTACGTTTGATTTCATCTTCAGGAGATTTGTAAAATTTAGGGTTATCGAAAAATTTGCGTGCCCCTTTCATCATTAAATAAGCAAATCCAAATCCGACCAAAGGAGAGAGAGCTAAAGCTATTAGCACTTTATATACTGCGGGCCAATTGACACTTTGTGAAAATTCAAATCCATGCATTAGGCTAAAGGCAACGCTAACCCCGATTAATGATCCGATCAGTGAATGAGAACTTGATACCGGAATACCGAAATACCATGTGCCGAAATTCCATATAACGGCTGAAATAAGGAGAGAGTAGATCATCACTAATGTTGTATCTTGGTTTGATGAGACGATAATATCCAAGGGGAGTAGGTGGACGATGGCATACGCTACTCCAATACCACCAAGTATAACCCCGAAAAAGTTCATGATACCGGCCATAATGACAGAATGCCCAGGTTTTAAAGAGTTGGTGTAAATAATCATAGAAACAGCATTTGCAGTATCGTGAAAACCATTTATCATCTCATAAAAAAGAGCGATACCTAATGAAAGAAGTAATAAAACAAGGGTAAGGGTACCAATGTTATTCAGTGCATCTAAAATGACAGACATGCGGTTATCCTAAGAGTAAAAATATGAGGCGCAATAGTATTACGAAACCGTTACATAATAGTTACGAAACGATTACATAATTATGCCCGTTAGTCTCTTTGAGAAGACTTTGGCGGGCGCATGAGGAAGTTATGGGAGGAGGGTTGCTTTAATAATTTTTTGGGTTTGGAGCGGTTTATCACCATTGCGTTGACCGTTGGTTTGAACATTGTTCAGCTTTCCAAGGGTATCCATACCGCTTATGACACGACCGAAGATAGTGTGATATCCGTTTAACCACGGAGTAGGGGCTGTGGTGATAAAGAATTGACTGCCATTTGTTTTTGGTCCTGCATTTGCCATTGCTAATACACCGGATTTGTCAAACACGATTCCAGATTTAAACTCATCTTTAAACGGTTTTTTCCAGATTGATTCGCCACCTGCGCCCGTACCGGTCGGGTCCCCCCCCTGCACCATGAAATTTTTGATAATACGATGGAATATCAGACCGTTGTAATAGCCGTTTTTGACAAGACCAGTAAAATTTTCTACCGCCAATGGCGCAACATCCTCATACAGTTCCAAGGTAATATCACCTTGGGTTGTTTGAAGCAGAACTTTCGGGTGGGAAGCGGCAAACGAAAGGGTTGCCGTCAACAATAAAGTAAGTAATAAACGCATTAAGACTCCTGTGAACGTGGTATAAATTTGAGACAAACAGAATTGATACAATAGCGTAGTCCGGTGCTTTTAGGACCATCAGGGAACACATGCCCTAAATGGGCATCACATGTCGCACACAGTACTTCTACACGGATCATTCCGTGTGTATTATCTCGTTTCTCCTCAAGCACGTTGGGGGCGATCGGTTGATCGTAGCTCGGCCATCCGGTACCTGAATCAAATTTGGCGGTAGAATCAAATAAAGGGGTGCAGCAACAGACACACTGATAAACTCCATCCCCTTTGAAAGAGGCATACTCTCCGCTAAAAGCTCGTTCGGTTCCATGTCCTCGTGCAACGGTATAAGATTCTGGTGTTAAAAGGCTTCTCCACTCATTATCACTTTTAACAATTTTGATCATTATTGTTCCCTCGTCGTATTTGAAAAAGAGATTATAGTGGCACTTTCTGATGCACGGCTTAGTGCATAGGTGTAATTTTCTTCTTCGTCGGATACCATAAGATAAATATGTGCTACATGGAGCCCATAGGTGTATTCCTGTGTTGTGAGGATAAGATCATCAATATTTTGGTATTGTAAACTAAACTCTCTGGTCAGTATACGACAATTGATTTCAAAATACTCATCAATAGCCTCTTTATACTCGGCTAGGTTTATTTCATTTTCAAGAATAACCATTATTGTATCCTCTGAGGTAGCGAGTAGATGCCCTCTAAGCGCTAATAGCAAGTTCATTAGTGCCTCTTCTCTAACAGAAGAGATTTTTTTAGTGATAAGATTTTTTTGATAATGTTCATAAAGTATGATTGAAGAGTTGTTGATCGGCGCATAGATATTAAAGAGGGAGAGGAGTAGCCACCTTTTGTCTCGATGATTAATCAACGTATCAATAAATTTTTTTTCCATAATATGAGCATCATCACACAGTATTGTTGAAGAGGACAGAAAGCACTCCATCTCCTCGATTTTATCGTTGCTGTTAGGGGCATAGAAACGAAGAGAGGTGAGTTCAATCTTAAGTGCACCGTATTCGAGCAAGGAGATGAACTCTTTACGTAAAATTTCCCCACCGATGAGAGTTGGGGTGATAATCAGAACTTTTTCTTCGGGATTGCTTAGCAACAGTAATAGGGCTTTACGGATAATGAGGGTGCTTTTTCCACTGTTATGCTCACCAAAAAGGGTTGTTACGGTATCGGTATAATCGGTTTGGAGAAAAGTAAGTTGCTCATTGGAGAGAAATTGTCCGTAAGGGTTTTGATCTGTAGGGAGAATAAGGGTATGCGATTGAAGGGAGCCGATGATTTTAATGCTAGAGTAGGGTTCAATTTGTTTTGTAGTAAAGGATTTTAATTTTTGATGGATTGATTCTATGGATGAGTCCTTAAAGATAAGTCTCTCTTTTGGGAGGAGAGAATGGAATGACGGGTCTAGAGTATCAAATTCATCTTCGCTTAGTGCGCTCATCCAAAAAAAGCGTTCACATACGGTAGAGTCAAAGGAGAGGATATATTCTAATTTTTCGTGGATTGCCGATTCGGTCGTTTCCAAACGGGTTGAACTCTTTTTTTTAGAGGATTGTTCAATCGTTGCTTTTTGTAGGGTCTCATAATCCCATGTAATGGTTTCTCCGAAGTAGAGTCCACGATAGGGGAGAAAGAGTAAAAGAGCGATAGTGGTTTGTTGGTCTTGATAAAAGAGGGTAAAATTTTCGAAAAATATCCCCTCCTCTTCGTGTGCAATAAGATTAAAAAAATCGATTTGGAGTCGATTTGGAATTGATTTTTCCTTTATTGGCGGAGATTTTTTTTGGAAAAAACGGGTTAAAAAAGAAAACACCTATATCCTCTTATTAAAGCTTTAGTCGATGTACTAAAGACAAATAGACTTTGAATAATTATAACCGAATTTGATTGCAATAAAGGAAATGGGAGAAATAAATAGGGGAATAAGCCGAGGGTTATAAACCCTCAACATATTAAGGGGTAATTATTTACCGGCTTCTACGCTGTCTTTAAGACTTTTGCCCGGTTTGAATTTAGGAACCATTTTATCAGCAGTGCTGTAAGTTTTGTTAGTACCAGGAACTTTACCGCTTTTCCCTTTTTGAAGAGTAGAGGTAAAGCTTCCGAAACCTACCAATGAAACTTCTTCTTTTGTAACAAGAGCTGCAGTTACCGCTTCAGTAAAAGCTTTAATCGCTGTTTCAGCTTCAACTTTAGTTTTGTAACTACCACTTTTTTGAACCAACTCTACGAATTGTGCTTTATTCATTTATTGCCCTTAATTTAGATATGCGAATAACACTTACTGCTTCCCGTACACACGAACAAGCAGGGGAAAAGTGTTTTAGCCGCGAATACTTTAATATCTCTTGGCTTAAAATTTTCTTCTTTTTTGCATTTTATTGAATAGTTTTGTTAATTTGTGGTTTTTAAGAGTGTTTTTAAGCCAATTTTTTGAATGTCGCGTGAACGTCAGGGGTGAGAAGAGCTTGTTCGTATCGAAATCTGTGGAAAATGTTTTGCTCCAAATAGAGCATTTTTGTAAGATTTTTTGAGAGGAAGATATCGATAAAAATACATCTTCCAATCCGATACGTTCTTGTTCACTCAAACTGCTCATGTTTTTTGTCCTAACTTATTAATTTTTCGCACGACACGAATGATCTCTTCATCTTCTAGCATCCCCAGCATCTCAAGAACTGCTTTGGCGGCTTGAGGCTTGGCATTTCCCAATCGCCAGTCTTGATACGTCCGCATAGAAATGCCCAGCTCTGATGCCATCTCTTTTTGGGAAATCTTTTTTCCGTTGTGCCCTGCCTCTACGGCATTGTGAAGAAGATTAAAAAGATCACTCATTTCCATCGCTCCATTGTAATATTCTTTTCTTGAGATAAACATTAAAACGTATAAAATATAATTAAAACATCGTATAAAAATGTATAAAATGTGTATTAACTACACTTTATGCACTAAAGCATTTGCTATTCCAAGTATATAAATAGTTATACAGTATAAAATATACAGAAAAGCGTATAAAAATAGATTGAAAATTAGGTGTGATTGAAATGAAAATGTACTTTGAGTGCGTTAGTGATGGGTGATATGGTTAGTGCGTATAAAAAGGGTGAAGTAAAAGAAGGAGGGGGGATTACCCCTTAGGAGAGAAAATCGGTGTAATCGTATTTGGAGAGATCGACGTAAAATTCTCCCTCTTTTTGAATAATACGTATATCACTTCCATAGGCAAGTTCAAAACGGCGTTTTACCGCTTTTCGCTCATCCGAACCCATTCCGATAAATTTGAGATACCGTTTGAGTTCGATAATACCGCTGGAAAGTGTCGGTGCAATAGGCTCTGGTATGGTGGAGATATCAACATCATGGACGCGATTCTCTTGAGAGAGGAGAAGTTTAGTATTGATTACGTCTAATAAATTTTTGAGTTGTTCATCTTTTGTAGTATAAATCTCTTCGATTCGTTCACGTTCTGCAATCAACATTTGCTCTTTATCGTTCACTAGGCGATCAATTTTAGCTTCGAGTTCTTTGATTTTGATTTTGAGTTGCTGATTCTCTTTTTGATAGAGGGCAATAATCATTCCGACAGTTGTTTTTTGAGGGGCAGGGGGCGGAGAAATCGGTTTTGAATTTTGGGAGAGTTCTTGACGTTTTTCTTCATCCAAAGAGCTTCGGGGAACGATGATGTACGTTACCCCTCCCTCTATGATATAGTTCAGCCGTTTGGTACGGAGTTTATTTTGAATCATCTCTTTGGACATTTTAAAGGTTTTGGCATATTCATCGACGCTAAAACGCATCCATCCTCCTTAGATATAGTGTTGGTGTTATAGTATCCAAAATCGTCTCCTCTTGCTAGGATTTTTTAGGGGGAGCAAGCCATGTCGGGCGAGGTGGTGGGATAATTCCCCCTTTTCTGACCCAAATGAGATACCCTTTATGGGTAATACCGTGTTTATCTTGAAAGGTATGGACGGAGCTATGGCGAAACTCGCATTGTTCTAGCAGTTGTCGATAATCTTTATGGGCATCCAAAAACTCTTCTAATGATATGTATGCCTTATCGGAGATAATGACGGTATTGGAGACTAAATTTTTGATATCGACGTAGCGGGCACACTCATTGAGTCCATCCCCAACATAGTTGTCATGTCCCAGTATATCTTCGAAACGGTGGATTCTGCCAGTGTGAACGGCAACTCGTATCCCCTTGAAATAAGGGTAGTCTTTGGCTATAAAATCAGAAAAATGGATAAAAGAGAGCCCTAGAATCGGTCCAAAACCTCGAAGTGAAGGGTGGAGAATGCAGTAAAATCCATCCCCTGTAGGGATCATTCCCTGTATCATTTGATCCATAGTAATCCCAGATGATTTGAGCATTTTTAGGATCATTTTTTTATAAGTAAGGGAGAGATAAGAAATTATTTCGAGTTGTTTATCCATACTTAGACGGGAAAAATCGATAATATCAATGAGGACAATATCGGTATTAATGGCTCTTTTGCTCATTGCGTTGGGGCACCTGTCAAACTTAAATACGTTAATTGTAGTCTAAAATCGCTGAGATTGGCTGTAAACTTCATCACTCGCGTATCCTCAAAGATATCAAAGTGTGTTACTATTTCCAAAATAACTAGAATGAGGGTAGCACTTATGCAAAAACGGACTAAAATCTTAGCAACGGTCGGTCCAGCATCGGATAATGTAGAGACACTTGCTGCTCTTATTAAAGCCGGAGTTAATGTTTTCCGCCTCAATTTTTCTCACGGTACGTATGAATATCATGCGCAAGTCTTAGAAAATATACGCACCGCTATGCGCCAAACCGGTTTACTGGTCGGGGTAATGCAAGATATCAGCGGCCCGAAAATACGTGTTGAAAAACTCAAAGAAGAGTTTAATTTAGAAAGCGGTGATTGGCTCGATTTTTACTATGAAACGTGTTTAGGAGAAAAAATCGGCGATAAGCACTACCGACTCTCGATTAATCAAAGTGAAATCCTCAAAATGCTTCATGTCGGCGATTTTATCTACTTGTATGACGGTCTCATCCGTGCTCGAATTGCGCAGATTAATGATACGTTTGTTCAAGCAATAATCGAGAATAAAGGGAAACTCACGTCGAATAAGGGGATTAATTTCCCTAATACTCGTCTGGGAATCGATATTTTGACCGAGAAAGACAGACGTGATATCGGGTGGGGTGTTGCTAACGGTGTTGACTTTATGGCAATCTCTTTTGTCCAAAATGCCCAAGATATGATTAATGCCCGTGAAGTTGTCCATTCGTACGGCGGAGATGTACAGCTTATTGCTAAAATCGAGAAGTTTGATGCGGTAGAGAATATCGATGAGATTTTGCGTCATTCGGACGGGTTGATGGTAGCGCGCGGTGATTTGGGGATTGAAGTTCCTTATTATCGTGTTCCGACGATCCAGAAAATGCTGATTGATAAAGCGAATGCCCACTCTAAACCCGTTATTACCGCCACACAGATGCTTTTATCGATGACCGAAAAAGAGTCCGCGACACGGGCTGAGATCAGTGATGTCGCTAATGCGGTTTTGGATGGAACCGATGCCGTGATGCTCTCCGAGGAGAGTGCGGTGGGACATAATCCGGTACTGGTGGTGGAGACGATGGTCAACACGATTCAGGCGATTGAGGAGATTTATCCGTATGAAAAATTTAACTTCGGCTATGACGATGCGATGGATCGGGTCAATGAGTCTGCCGTCCGTTTAGGGGATTCTTTGAATGCGGAGGGGATCATCGCGATGAGTGCCTCAGGTGCCTCGGCAAAAAAACTCTCCCGTTACCGTCCGAAAATGACCATCTATGCGGCAACACACGAAGAAAGGATAGCGCGGTTGCTGACTATTGTTTGGGGGGTTGTTCCGGCGTATCTGATCAAAAAAGGGCGTATCGAGGATATGTTGGGCGATATTATCCAGAGCGGGTTAAAGCGGGGGATTATCGATAAAAAGAATACCTATATTTTTACGGCAGGCTATCCGATCGGTACTCCTGGGACGACCAATATTATCCGAATTTTGCGTGACAATGAGATCACTTTTTTCGGAGAGACCAAGTCTCACCCGAGCAAGATAAAAAAAACGGAGGAGAATACAGGTTCCACTCTATTTTGAATTTAGTGGACTGAAAATTGCTTTTTACGCTCCGAGGGGCAAAAATGTTTGTTTCGTCACTTAGTGTTTGCCCCTCAAAACTGCTCACCTTTACGCTACAATTACCCTTATGAAAACCGATACTTTATTTACTAAGCCCATATCCAAACAGTTTGAATTTGATGCCGATGTTGCAGCAGTATTTGATGATATGCTGATGCGCTCTGTCCCTTTTTACAAAGAATCACAAGCTCTAACGCGGAGATTTGCCCTTAATGCACTCTCTTCGGGAGGGGTTGTTTATGATTTAGGATGTTCAACCGCATCATTGTTATTGGAGATTGAACGAACCCTCGAAAAAAAAGAGGATATTCGACTGATCGGTATCGATAATTCCCCTGCGATGATTGAACATGCGCGTAAAAAAGTGGAAGTGTACGGCTCTGGAATCGAGCTGTATGAGGGGGATATCCTCACGTTTCCATACGAGAAAGCGCGCGTGATTATCAGTAACTATACGTTGCAGTTTATCCGTCCGATGGTGCGCGATACGTTGGTTCGTACGATTAGCGAGGCGTTGAATGAGGGGGGTGTTTTTATCTTTAGTGAAAAAGTGGTCTCTGAAGATCCGAAACTGAATAAAGAGCTGATCGATTGCTATTATGAGTTTAAAAAAGTGCAGGGGTACAGCGAATACGAAATCGTTCAAAAACGTGAAGCCCTTGAAAATGTCCTCATCCCCTATACGATGAATGAAAATATACAGATGGCAAAAAACAGCGGGTTTAAAACCTGTGAAACTCTTTTCCGATGGGCTAATTTTGCAACGTTTATCGCGATCAAATAGTCTCTATTTGACGCTTCCCCGATTAGGGTTTTTTATAGACTCTACGGCATTGGTGATGTCGGAGTAATCGAGGATATTTTTATCGCATTGTTTGTGATAATACCCTTGGGCATCGTAATACTCTTCACAGTCGTTGTAATAGCGTAGACTGACGCCTCGATCATTGAAACATCCTGCAAATAAAATCGGCAGTAAAAATAATAGGGTCTGTTTTTTCATGCAGTTATTGTATCTTATCTGGGTTTAAACCCATCCTTGCTTTTACAAAATTCGCTTAGAAAACACTCACTCACACATTTTGGATTTTTGGCGGTGCAGATGTATCGCCCGAAGAGGACAAGCCCTTGATGGAGTTGATGAAGGTTCGTTTTGAATTTTTTGACCAAGGTCGCTTCGGTTGCGGTTGCGCTCACATCATCACTCAGCCCCAAACGGTGACTGACCCGAAAGACATGGGTGTCAACTGCCATCAAATTTGCCTGTGTGTATTCGATGAGGACGACATGTGCCGTTTTTTGTCCCACTCCTGCGAGGGTTATTAACTCTTTTTCATCTAACGGTATTTCTCCGCCGTACACCTCAACCACTCTTTTTGCCATGGCGATGAGGTTAATAGCTTTGTTATTGAAAAATGAGCAACTTTGAATGAGGTGTTTGACCTCGTCTATATCCGCCTCTGCGAGAGCTTCGGGGGTTGGGTAGGCTTCAAAGAGTGCTGGGGTGATGAGATTGACCCGTTTATCGGTGCATTGAGCGGAGAGGGCTACGGCGATGACGAGCTCATACGCATTGGCGTAGGTAAGCTCCGTAACGGCATCGCTGTAGCGTTCTACAAAGAGAGCTTTGATCGATTCAACCTCTTTTTTGGTGGCCTTTTTCATCGTGATGATTCCATTTTTTTGCCGTATTGTAGCATTTAAAAAGAGATCAGATTATTTTGTGATACAATAAGCGATTTCTGTACAAAATCGTTATTTAAGGGGAGATTTTTGGGACTCTTACGTTTTATCAGTGATATGTTTGGAAGCAGTAAACACCATTTTACCGATCAGAATGATCAATCGATCAACAAAGAACTTTTGTATAAAGTGTTAGATACCGATACCGATCCTTTGCTCTTTTTTACCAAAGAAAATGGGTGGATCGGGGCGAATAAAGCTTTTTTCGATTTGGTTCCTCTTCAAAATATTGAGCAGTTGCGTAATAATCATGAAAGCATACGGGAACTTTTTGATCATGAAGATGAAGAGGTGTTTACCGAATTTGATAAAAGCTGGTTGGATTACATTCGAACCCATTGTACTAATGGATACGGACTGGGGATAGTGGATTCTTCAGGAAAAATGCATACGATGGTAGCAACTTCCACGTTGTTGCAAGAGGGGGGAAGTGATTTGTATCTTCTTCGTCTCGAAGATCAAAGTAACCTCGTTGATTTAAAAGCGGAAGTGGTAAAAGTAGAGCAACTCAAAAGTAAATTTTTGGCCAATATCGGGCATGAGTTCCGTACTCCTATGAACGGTATTTTAGGGTTCGTAGATCTTCTCTCGAAAACCTCTCCTAATGATACACAGCTTGAATATATCCATTCAGTACAAGGATCAGCCCGTAATTTGATGTCCAACATTGAGAATCTTCTCGATTTAGCACAAATGCAAAACGGTCGCTTGAGCGTGAGTAAAAGTGAATTTAATATCGTTGCAGAAATGGAAGAGTTGGCACGGGGATCGATTCCTATTGCTACCGATAAAGGGGTCGGAGTTTTGTTTTTTATCGATCCGAAACTCCCTACCTATATCACCGGCGATGTTCGTAAAATCAAACAAGTGATTAATAACCTTTATAACAATGCACTCAAATTTACCCAAAGCAGCGGTCGTATAACGGTTGAGGTGAAATTACTCAAACGTAACACGAATGGAACGTGTAATATCGGATTTACGGTTAAAGATACGGGAAAAGGGATCAGTAAGGCGGAGCTTAGCAACATTACACGTCCTTTTGTCTCCGGTGACCATGCTGATAACCGTCTGGGCGTTGGGCTTAGTCTTTCGCACGGATTGATTTCCCTTATGGGAGGAGAACTCAAGATCACCAGTGATGAGGGGAAAGGATCCTCCTTTAGTTTTGCATTGACACTCGAGGGTTCATCCGATCATGCAATACAGATGATTAATGCTCGCAGTGTCAAAGTAGCATTAATTGATGAGAAAAAGCTCGATGATGCGAATCATCTCACTAACTATCTACGTAGTTTCGGGGTTAATGTCACTAAAATTCAAATAGTAGATGAATCTATATTCAACGATAGTGAAGTGGTATATTTGATAGGATCGCAGGAGAAGAGTGAATGGACAATGAACCTATCTCGACTTAAGCGAGAGTGTAAAACGGTATTACTGCTTGAACAAAATGAAAAGTTACAGGCAAAAATGCTTCATGTGGTTGATTTTTTTCTCTCCAAACCGCTGTTGCCCACATCACTATTGGAACATTTGATTACGATATTTGATCTCCCTAAAGCAGATGTTGTCACTGCTCCCCAAATTCAGCGAGGGGTGAATGCCCTAGTAGTTGAAGACAACCTTATCAACCAGCGTCTAATTAAATTACTTCTCAAAGAGTATGGTATCTCAGTAGTTGCCGTTTCCAATGGTGATGAAGCGGTTGAGATGTGCCGTGATAAAACATTTGATATCGTATTTATGGATATTGATATGCCGATCAAAGACGGTATATTAGCTACACAAGAGATTAAAGCCGAAGAGAGATATACCAAAGTGGGACGTATGCCGATTATTGCATTGACTGCTTTGGCGATGGAAGGGGATCGGGAATATATTTTAGGTCGCGGGTTGGATGATTATCTCTCCAAACCGCTTACACGTGAAAAACTGGAATATGTACTTCAAAAATACCTACACGTGAAAGTATAAGGGGGCAACTTATGGTATACACTAAAAGCTTTCAGGATGAATACTCGAATCATATATCGATCATGACCTCGTGTGCCAATTTGCACTCGGATCCGATGATCTATGCTGATTTCTCAGGGGCGCTTCTCGGGTGCAATGAGGCGTTAATGGAACTTTTGAATCTTTCTATATTGGAAGAGATCGGTCTCATTGAGGAGTGGTTTGACCCTCAGGGGGTTAATCTACCGTATCTCCTTTCAAAATCAGGGGATTATCGGGGAAAAATCCGCTCTGGTGGGGTAGAGTATGACGTCTCAGTAAAATCGGAAGTCCTTGTCCTGGAGAACCATCCTATTGTTGGTGTTGTTTTTCGAGATACATCGGTGATTGAGCGGGCACGTGCGGCTGAGCGCTATTTTGAGCATTTTAAAAATAAATTTTTAACGAATATCTCTCATGAATTTCGTACTCCGATGAATGCAATCATCGGATTTACCGATTTGTTAAAAAGCTCTCCGCTAAGCTCATGGCAAAAAGAGTATGTTTTAATGACAAGTCGAAGTGCTCAGTCAATGATGCGAAATATCGAAAATCTTTTGGAATTGATGCAAGTTGAAAGCGGTAGTATCCACACCAATCTTGGACTCTTTAATCCGCTAGAAGTGTATGAGAATTTCTCACAGCAGTTTTGCGATCTTGCCCTATCTAAAGAGATAGGGCTAATGTTCCTGATCGATCCCCATTTACCAAAATCGATGATTGGTGATCAAGATAAAATCCTCGCCATTATGCGTAATCTCATCCAAAACGGTATTAAGTTTACCGATGATAGAGGGAGTGTTCTTGTTGAGATTTTGATTGTCAAGGAAGAGGGGAACACTGTTGAGGTTGAATACGCGGTAAGCGATACGGGTATTGGTATCGAAAATGAGCGGATCAAAACCCTCCTTAGACCGTTTGCTTCAGCATGGGAAAATCAGCGCAAAGGGAAAGATGGACTGGGAATTGGATTAAGTCTGAGCCATAAATATGTGGATATGATGGATTCACATTTGATGCTGGCATCGGAGAACGGAAAAGGGTCACGATTCTCGTTTCGAATAACCCATCAGATCAATGAAGAGGGTACTTTTGATTTTGTTGATGGGACTCGTGCAGCCATTTACACTCAAGAACAGCAGCTTACGGCACAGGGAGCACTCCTTCACAAATATCTGGAACTTTTCCATGTACAGGGCAAAGGGGTTCATGATCTGGTGAACCCTGCGTTGCATGAGAGTGATGTTCTTTTCTTAGATGT
>NZ_JAFLKV010000034.1:0-21631 GCF_019163035.1 Sulfuricurvum sp. | reverse complement strand
TTCATGATCTGGTGAACCCTGCGTTGCATGAGAGTGATGTTCTTTTCTTAGATGTACCACATATCGCAACTGCACAGGTTGATGCACTCAAATCAACCTACCCAAACTTGCAAATAGTTCCTGTTCTGAAGTTGGATTACGGTGAGAAAGCAGATGCTCTTATGGATTCGGTTGCTTCGATCGTAACACTCCCTATTTTACCAAGTTCACTACATAAAACATTGGCGGTAATCTGGAAAACGATGCCAAAAGAGTATATTTCAAATTCTCACGAAGTGCAGGTTGTCCCTAGAGCAGAGAATATCAAAATTTTGGTGGCGGAAGATAATCTAATCAATCTTAAACTCCTTGAGACGATTTTACTCCAAGAAAATTTCCGTGTAATTGCTGTCGAAAACGGTCAAAAAGCGGTAGACGCTTATCTGAAGGAAGCATTTGATTTAGTGCTTATGGATATCGATATGCCTATTATGGATGGATTGATGGCAAACCGTTTGATAAAAGAAATCGATAAACGTGATGGACGCGGATTTGTTCCGGTTATCGCACTCACGGCCCACGCTCTCATCGGAGATAGAGAGCGGATTGTTGCTGCCGGATTGGATGCCCATTTAGCAAAACCGATCGATAAACACTTCCTTTTACAAACGATTGATCGCTATTTGAAAATAGCGCAACAAAAGCGTCAAGGGGATGTCGTTTAATATTGATTGTTTTTTGCGTACTATACTGACAAATGTATTATAATGCCGAGATCAAATCCCCCTCACTTAGAGGGGCAAACACAAGGATAGCAATGAAGCGATATTACAGCGCTTGGATTTTAGGTTTATTGTTGAGTGCTACCAGTGGGTCAGCCGCTGTTTTAGCTATCGTGAACGGAGATGAAATCACCTCTGATGAAGTTAATAAAGTATTGCTTGAGGGGACACAAGGGCGTTTTGACTCTCTCCCTGCCGACAAACAAAGTGAATTACGTCAGCGTATTATCGAGGGGATGATTGCTCAAGAACTCGTGTATGATGATGCAAAACGGATCGGAGTATTGGATTCAAAAGGGTACAAGCAAGAGTTGGAAGCATTGGTGGATCGACTCAAAGTACAACTTGCAGCAAAAGTATGGGAACAAGAGCAATTCGAAGCGATTAAAGTAGATGCCAAAGAGGTAAAAGCTTATTTCGATGCGAATCCTGATGAATTTGTAGATAAAGAGAAAATCCGTGCACGTCATATTTTGGTAAAAACCGAAGCAGAAGCGCAAGCGGTTATTAAAAGTATGAAGTCTCTTAGCGGAGAAAAACTCAAAAATGAGTTTATTGCTCAAGCTAAATCCAAATCAACCGGACCAAGCGCGGCTAAAGGGGGAGACCTTGGTTATTTCCCACGCGGACAAATGGTTCCATCCTTTAACGATGCCGCGTTTGCGATGAAAGAGGGGACGATGTCATCTTCTCCGGTCCAAAGCCAATTCGGATATCATGTTATTTATATCGAAGATAAAAAAGCCGCAAAAAAACTTGGTTTTGATGAGGTGAAAAATTTTATTGAACAACGTTTAAAAATGGATAAGTTTAAAGCGACCATGGAGAAGAAGATGTCTGATCTCCGCGCAAAAGCAAAAATCACTTACACTAAATAATTCTTCTTTTTTTAAAACCACTCCCGCTTGCGCGGGATTGCCAATCCTCTTTCTTATTTAAAATGATTAATCTTTCATTTATTTATCCCAATGTTTTATAGTGATTTGGTCACACATAAATTGGAGTAAAATATAATTACTAACATAATAGTTATTATAATAACCATTTAAGCTCTCCTGCTCTACAATCCCGAAAATTTTTACAAAGGATACTTATGAGCTTCGAATCCGATAAGTCGATTGCTTTTCTCCTCGCTAAAGCACGCAATGTCCTCAAAAATGAGTTCGAAAATGAACTAAAGCCGTACGCTCTTTCGTATGCTCATCGGGTTATTCTAATCCGTTTATCCGAAAAAGAGGGGCTGACTCAAAAAGAGTTGGCGCAGGATACCTATTTCGAACAATCCAATTTGACCCTTATGCTCGATAAGTTGGAGTTAAAAGGGTTGGTAAAGCGCACCTCCAAAGAGAATGATCGAAGAGCCTATATCGTGACGATCACACCTGAGGGATCAAAACTGCGAGATTTGCTCATAAAAATGGGTGAAGAGGTGATGGATAAAGCGCTACGTGGGTTGTCAACGGAACAAAAAGATGCGCTCTCCCATACGCTTCAATTAATTTATGAGAATCTCAAAAGCACAAAGTAATGGACTATTTACGGTTAGTGCTTATCGCCACGGCAGTGTTTTTGGTATCGGGATGTGTCCCTATGATCCAAAAAGCGACTCCGATGGAAGAAACTACGATTACGAACGATCTGAACAAAAGCCTTGCACAGTGGGAGCAACACGATTCTCATTTGGTACGGGAGTGGTGGAGGGGATTTGGGGATACGCAACTTGATTCACTTGTAGAGGAATCGCTAACTAGTGCGCCGAGTTTGTTAACACTTGAAGCACGATATTCTCAAGCGAATACCATCATCGCCTCCGCACAATCTCGTAATCTTCCTCATATCTCCGCTGAGGCGAGTGTTATGCGAGAACGTTTTAGTGAAAATCATATCTTCCCTGCACCGCTGGGGGGAAGTACCAATACGCAGTATCAGCCGGCATTAACCCTCGATTATGATTTTGACTTTTGGAATGAGCGCCATTCACGCATCCTCGCGGCACAAAATAATGCACTCTCCCAACGAGCCACTATCGAAGCGACAAAAATTGCCCTAAGCAGCGCCATTTGTGAAACGTACCTATCATGGAGTTATGATGAGCAAAAAATCGAAGTGTTGAGCGCTTTGGAGCAGCTATCTCGTGATGAGCTAAAGATTATCGAAAAACAGTATCAGCTTGGGTTGATCGATGGTGTTGGAATCAACACTAAAAAAAGTGACCTTGCTAAAATCAAGCAACGTGAGGAAGAGCTAAAACGCTCTATAGAGGGGAAAAAAGAGGCCATTTGTGTGTTAGGTGGATTTCTCCCCTCACGTGCAGATGGGTTTAATATGCCCCGAATTAGACAAGATTTTAGCCTTTCGCTTCCGAAGGAAGTGTTGTTAAATCTTTTAGCTCACCGTCCTGACGTGGCTATCGCAAAATATACGGCTCTTAGTAAAAGCCATACGATCGAGGAGACAAAAGCGCAATTTTATCCCAATATTAGCCTATCCGGTGCGATTGGGTTTACCTCGTTTAATTGGGCTAAACTCCTCGATCACTCCTCTTATACTCCATCTGCGGGAGTTGCTCTGTCGCTTCCGCTGTTCGATTGGGGGGAGAGAAAGGCGAATTTGCAAAACAGTGTTAGTGATTACAACGCTTCGGTGTATGAGTATAACGGCGTCATCATTAAAGCCGCAAATGAGGTTGTTATGCTCCTCAAACAATCCAAACATGTAGCGTTGCAACGGCAGTTTCATGAGGATGAGATGACGGTGAAAAAAGCAAATGAGACGATTGCCCGTAAAAAGCTTATGCAGGGGTTGAGCAATAAACTTCCCTTTCTTTCTGAACAAAAAGTGGTACGAGAGGCTGAGCTCAAAACACTCTCACTCAATGAGACCAAAACAGCACTTCAGATCAATCTGATCAAAGCATTGGGTGGCGGTTACTCTGAAGATGGAGATGAGAATGAAAGCCGATAACACGCTAATGCTCGCGGTGAAAGCATTTCCGCTTCGGCGGACGCTGAACGAGTGGCTCACCATCGACGCTGCTGTGCTAATCTATATGGCGAAAGCAATCATCGCCGCTTTATTGGCACTGTGGATCTCTATGAAACTCAACCTTCCCGATCCGAGGACGGCTATTTTTACGGTATTTATCGTTATGCAACCCCAGAGTGGATTGGTGTTTTCTAAAAGCTATTATCGCGTTTTGGGGACGATTGCCGGTGTGGGAATGTCGCTGATTATCATGGGGATGTTTGCCCAAGATCCGATCTGGTTTATCGCATTGTTTGCCCTTTGGATCGGTTTGACGACGGCTGCAGGATTTAAATATCGCAATTTTCAATTTTATGGATTTGTGTTGGCGGGATACACGTTGTGCATCGTAGCCCTACCTGTTATCGAGACCCCGTTAGAGGTGTTTGATATCGCGGTATCCCGTTTTTCCGAAGTGGTTGTCGGGATTATGAGTGCCACCATCATTAGTGATGTTATTTTTCCGCGCCGTTTGTTGGATTCGTTAATCACGAGTGAGCGGGAGCGGTTCCATAACGTCCTCTCCACTCTCCGTGATCCCCAATCCGTGTTTGCGGTATTTGATGAAAACAATCCTGCCGTCTCACGATTTTCCAGTGGGGTTGTGGGGTTGGATGCGGTTCGGATTAATAGCAATTTCGAAAGCGGAAGTGATCGACGCGAGCGGCAACATTACGCCCATCTGAATCACGAATATATGAATCTCTCCACCACGTTTCACTCCCTCAAAAGTATTGTCGCCTCGATCAAAGAAGGGCAAAAAATGGAGCTGTTACGTGCGTTGGAGTCTTTGTATCAACCGATAGTCTCGGCATTACGGACACCGCCAGAGGGGGTATTAAATCCTGAGGATTTAAATGAACTTGTGAGCGAGCTTTTAGAGGCAAAAAAAGAGGTTCAGGAACGATATGAAAGGGAGCGAATTGTGTTTGAGGGTGAAGACGAATTTACCTCGGCGGCTTATCTTATTATCCGTCTTTTACATGAGCTGCATATTCACTGTGCCACGTATCTATCTCTTTTGAAGCTCCGTTTATCGGGTACTTCATCGCGTGAATTTAGCCGTGTTGTCCGATTTTCTACCCATACCGATAATGTTTTGGTTGCATTGGCGGCATTGCGCGGGAGCGGGGTATTGCTTCTAAGTATGATGTTTTGGATATGGACGGCATGGCCTTATGCTACCCTCACCATTACGATGGCGGTGGTTATCGGGTTGTTGCTCGGGACGCTTCCGAGTCCGATTGACGGGGTCAAAGATTTTTTTAAAGGTTCTATTTTCGCTCTGATGTTTGCCGCAATTTATGATTTTTACATCATACCCGCCTACACTTCCGATCTGTTGACGCTGGGGCTTCTTCTCGCTCCGATCTTGGGTTTTGTGGGGTGGATGACGACACGACCGAAACTCCCGATCTTTTCGTTTGGGTTTGTTTTTATGTTTATGAGTCAATGTGCCCTTGATCCCTTTTATAAAATCGAACCGACTAAATTTTTGGAGAGTTCATTGGCGGCATTAATCGGAGTGATTTTCGGCGGGGTTGCTTACTTGCTGGTCAATTTTTGGTCGTGTTCCCTGACACAGCAAAGAGTTGCAAAAATCTTGCGCCGCCAGATCGTAGGGGCGTGTGAGGGGGTTTTGAATACAGAGCGCAGTGCGTTGGAGAGTACAGGACGCGATCTTGTTCAGCAGTTTTCGACACAAGGGAGATTAAATATGCGTTCCAGCCGTTTGGTTTTCGAATGGCTTCTGGCAACTTTGGAAATTGGACGTTCTATATTGGCTATACGACGGAGTGCTCAACGCTACTCGGATCTACATATCACGCGTTCACTGGAGTCGATTAAACGCTATTTTGAGACCCCCTCCGAATCAACCCAAACGGTATTGTTGGTGAGCTTAAAAGAGACAATATCCTCTCTTAGGGGTGGGGATAAACCCAGTGAAAAAATACCATTAAAGCATTTTGAGACGCTTATCACAGAATTTTCTCTGATACGTACCATATTGCTCAATTCAACAACCTTTCCCCTCTCAAAGGAGGACTCATGCCGTTAGATATTACGTTATTCGGAGTTCAGATGCCGACATTGCTCCCTATCTTTGTTATCGCTACCGTTGTGCAGATTTTATTGGATCGGATTATGTCGGATGGGGGGCTTTACAATCATGTTTGGCATCCGGGACTGTTTCGTACTGCAGTATTTGTCTGTTTGTTCACGACGCCGTGTTTACTCATTTATCGCTAAGGAACTAACATGAATAAGAATACCAAACTCGCCAAACTTTTACGTTTTGCCATCACTTTTGCCGTTGTTTCAATCGCCCTATTTTTAGGGGTGATGTTGTGGGATAACTATATGAACAGTGCATGGACGAGAGATGGGCGCGTCCGCGCTGATGTTGTGATGGTCGCACCGGATGTCGGGGGATTGGTGAGCCGTGTCTCCGTTGTCGATAACCAGTTTGTCCGCAAAGGGGAGCTGTTGTATCAAATCGATGATGTTCGCTTTCACCATGCGCTTACAGCGGCTGAAGCGATTGCACAAACACGCAAAGCCGAATATGATATGAAAAAACATCAATCCTTCCGCCGTAATGGTGCTGATTATGAAGTGGTATCGGCAGAAGAGCGTAATGACGCTCACTATGATGCTCAAATCGCTTATGCCAAATACGAGGAGGCGATGGCATTGGTAGAGAGTGAAAAACTCAATGTTGAACGCTCTGCCATCCGAGCACCGAGTGATGGCTGGATCTCTAATTTGTTACTTCGCAAAGGGGACTATGTTCAAGCGGGTGAGAAGCGCATGGCACTTATTACCAACGGATCGTTTTGGGTGTACGGCTATTTTGAGGAGCATAAACTCTCCCTTATCCACATCGGAGACAAAGCGCAAATGAAGATGTTAGGGACGAAATACGTTGTAAAAGGACATGTGGAAAGTATCGCCCGAGGGATCGCGGATCGGGATAACACGACGGACGGGCGGCTATTGGCGAATGTTAATCCGATCTTTACGTGGGTACGACTGGCTCAGCGCATTCCCGTTCGTATCCATATCGATAATGTTCCAAAAGGGTTGAAATTGAGTGCGGGCATGACCTGCTCGGTCACGATTATCCCGAATAAATCCGATCAAAGGAGTGCCCATAAACAATAATTCTCATTGGGTGATCGTTAGTATACAAAAATCAAAAAACAAGGAAATTGAATCATGAAAAAGGTAGTGGGATTAATGATAGTAGGCGTGGCAACGGTATGTTTTGCCGATGCGTTTTCTGATGGCAAAGCGGCATTAGAACAAAAGCGCAATTTTGATGCACTCAGTGCATTTACCCAATCGTGTGAGAGCGGGAACGGTACTGGGTGTTTGAATCTCGGTGCTATGTATGAAAACGGAGTCGGGACAGCTCAAAATAAATACAAAGCCTCAACCCTCTACGCACAAGCGTGTCGCGCCAAAGAAGCGTTGGGATGCGCCAATATGGCACTCTCTTACGATACTCCTTGAGGGGAAGGGAAATAACCATGAAACGATATTATGCCGCGTTGAGCATGGGCTTGTTGCTCATGGGAAATAGCGCATCGGCGGCGGTAATAGTGCGGGTTAATGATGATGAAATCACCAAAGAAGAGGTGAATAAAGTCTTGTTGGAGGGTACTCAGGGGCATTTTGATTCTCTTCCCACTGACAAACAAAACGAATTGCGCCATCGGATTATCGAAGGGATGATTGCCCAAGAGCTGGTGTATGACGATGCCCAAAAAATAGGAGTACTCGAATCCAAAGAATTTAAGCATGAATTCGATGCCCTGCAAAGTCGTTTAAAGCTACAACTCGCAGCAAAATTATGGGAGCAAGAGCAGTTTGAAGCGATCAAAGTAGATTCCAAAGAGGCAAAGAGTTATTACGATACGAATCCGAACGAATTTATCGATAAAGAGAAAATTCATGCTCGCCATATACTCGTTAAAAGTAGAGTCGAAGCTGAGTCGATCATTGCGGTTTTGAAACCATTGAGAGGTGAAAAACTCAAAAAGGAGTTTATTTCTCAAGCATCATCACAATCTATCGGTCCAAGTGCCGCTAGAGGAGGGGATTTGGGATATTTTTCGCGTGGACAAATGGTTCCTTCTTTTAACGATGCGGCATTTTCGATGCGAGTCGGTATGATCTCATCGTCTCCGGTACAGAGCCAATTCGGTTATCATATCATCTATGTCGAAGATAGAAAAGTAGCAAAAAAAATGGGGTTTGAGAGTGTCAAAATCTTGATCGAAGAGAGGTTGAAAATGGATAAGTTTAAAGCGATTATGGAGAAAAAGATGGCAGATCTTCACGCAAAAGCGAAAATAATTTATACGAAATAATTCTCCCCTATTGGGGAGAATGTCATCACTTAGTTTCGATTAATCGCATTCAAATCATCAAACGCTGATTTTACGCGACTAATCAATGTTTCTTGCCCACTACGGAGCCATTTACGCGGATCATAATATTTTTTATTCGGTTTTTCTTCACCCTCTGGGTTTCCGATTTGCCCTTGTAGGTAAGCTTTATATTTCTCATAATAATCTTTTACCCCTTCCCACGTTGCCCACTGGGTGTCGGTATCGATGTTCATTTTGATAACACCGTAGCTGATCGCTTCACGGATTTCTGCGTGGGTAGAGCCTGAACCGCCGTGGAAGACGAAGTTTACCGGTTTATCCGACGCGGTAGCAAATTTCTCTTGGATGTATTTTTGGGAGTTGTTGAGGATGATAGGGGTGAGGACGACGTTACCCGGTTTGTAGACACCGTGGACGTTTCCGAACGATGCGGCGATGGTGAAACGCTCACTCACGGCACTGAGTCTCTCATACGCATAGGCGACATCTTCAGGCTGAGTGTAAAGGAGAGCATTGTCGATACTGCTGTTGTCCACTCCGTCTTCTTCTCCTCCAGTAACGCCCAGTTCGATTTCGAGCGTCATTCCGATTTTATCCATGCGCTTCATATACTCTACACACGTCGCGACATTCTCTTCTAAAGACTCTTCGGAGAGGTCGAGCATGTGGGAGCTAAAAAGTGGTTTGCCGTATTGGGCGTAGTGTTTTTCACCTGCATCCAAAAGGGCATCAATCCACGGGAGAAGTTTGCGTGCCGCGTGGTCGGTGTGTAAGATGACGGGGATACCGTACAGTTCCGCCATGGCATGAACGTGCATGGCTCCGGCAATGGCTCCGGCGATGGCCGCTTTTTCATTCTCGTTACTGATCCCTTTTCCGGCGTAATAGCTCGCTCCGCCGTTGGAGAATTGGATGATAACAGGAGAATTAACCACTTTTGCCGCTTCGAGGACACCGTTGATTGAGTCGGTATTGACCACATTGACCGCAGGGAGTGCAAATCCCTCTTGTTTTCCAATTTCAAAGAGTTTTTGAACATCGTCACCGAAAATCACTCCCGGCTTCATTACATCTAAAATTTTTACGGACATTGCTTTTACCCCACACTTAAAATTGACGATATTATACTCTTAGAGCAATAATGTTAGAATTAAAATAAAAGGGAGTTGTTTTGGTGCGTATCGTTCTTGCATTTTTTATCAGCTATGGGATACTATTCGCCGCTTCTGCCCCCTTAGTCTTTAACACACTTGTCGAACCGCTCCAAAAAAGTACGACCTCTATTGAAAAACTGAGCCAAAAGCCCGTTATGGAACCTAACAAACATATTTTACGAAATTTTTTGAACGGGGTTGAAGCGACATTGAGTGTAGGTCGTGAACTCTCCGATGCTAACAAAGTGGATAGTGAGCTTTTAAACGCCTATCTCAAAGAGTTGCGTGAGCTTTCCCGTACAAAAGAGTCCATCGATGTGTTGTATCGAAAATCGCTCAATACCGCTATGGCACAGTCGGATAAAAAGAGCTTTGAAGATTTGGTTTCTGTACCCCTTGATCCTCTGAATCATCCTCGTATCCGCTCTGAAGTGATTGCATTTTATCAAAAAAACTATCCGCACCATTCGATAAAAAGTATCGATGCACTCTGTGATGAGCAGGAGCTTGAGGAAAAAAGTATCAAAATCTCTGCTGAGCAAGAGCAGGCGTATGAAGAACATTTGCGTATTCTAAAACGTTCCGAAGTCTCCGGAGTTAAAAAGATAGCGCAGATCGGTTCACGTAACAGCGTCATTTTAAGTGCAGACTCTAATGGAGCGGGAGGATTTGAGTTCGAAGCGGAAAATCTAAATCCCTATACCGTAACGATGAGTATCGATTTTGAGTATTTGAACAATCTTAAAGCCTCCGGTAAAACACCGTTGTTTATTGAGATTCCGGGGCGGAGTAAAAAAAGAGTCTTGGAGCTTGCCCGTATCTCTTCTGCTTCTGAGGTTAATTACCGCTCATCGTACGGGTGGGTACGAGGTTCAGCATTTGCGGTGCATCAAGAGAGTTATGTTTATAAACTTCCTTTTATCTCGGGTGGGGTTGTCCGTGTTTCTCAAGGGTATCACGGGGAGACATCGCATAAAGGACTCTCCGCGTATGCGGTCGATTTTCCGGTTCCGGTGGGGACACCGATTTATGCCGCGCGTGAGGGGATCGTGGTTGGAGCAGAGGGGAGCAATAATTTTGGCGGTGCAAGTCCTGAATATCGTCAATACGCTAATTATGTCATTATCGAGCATAGCGATGGGACGATGGGGAACTATTACCATTTGAAACAAGAGGGTGCTGTTGCGGTGATCGGTCAAAAAGTTTCCAAAGGTGATTTTATAGGATACTCGGGAAATACGGGGTACAGCAGTGGTCCGCATCTTCATTTTAGTGTTAGCAAAGTCGATCCAATCTCGATGCGTCGCCCGATGAATTTGCCGATTAAAATGCAGAGCGCAGAGGGAATTGTAACTTTGCCTCGCAAAGGTGACCGATATACGGTACAATAAGGAACACAGATTATAACGGTGGAGTTTCGCAATGTTTAATACAGTAAAATCGAAAATTATTTTTTCTACACTACTTTTTAGTTTTATGGGATTGGGTGCCATTTATTGGTATTTAACGACAACTTTCAATGACTTTTCAAACGAGACCGCCAAGCGTTCACTAAACATGCTCAGTGAATCGATTTTTCAAACACTCACTGGGAGCATGTTGGCAGGTGATCCGGCAGTTGTTGCTGAAACGATTGACAAAGCACAAAAAATCGACGGGATTTCAGCCTTAAAGGTAGAAAAGTCTGAAGGGGTAATTGAGTTACTCGCTCCTGATGCCAAATTTACGGAAGATCCGCTCATCAAAGAGGTGTTTAAAACCAAAAAACCTCAAGTGATCGAAAATACGAATGGTAAGCATACTATTCGTCTTCTTCAGCCTCTTATTGCGGAAGAAAAATGCTTGGCGTGTCATACCAATATGCAGTCAGGGGATGTATTAGGGGTTATGGATTTAGTCATTTCGCTGGAAAAAAATGATGCCGAGATTAATAAAACTCAAACTATCTTATTAATAGCACTGAGTATTGTCGTTATTACATTTATATCGGTTATGAATATCTTCTTTGGACGAGAGGTTTTAACTCCGTTAGAGGTATTAAGAAGTCGTATCGGTGCTTTAGTTAGTGGGGATAAAGATTTAACCAAACGTCTTGAAGTAGTGAAAAAAGATGAGTTTGCTGATGCAGCAAAAGCGGTCAATAATTTTGTTTCTATGGTACAAGAGACGGTGAATGAAGTGAAAGACTTAGGCCGTCAAAACTCTATGATTGCAACAACTATCACTAAAGCAACCCAAATTATTTCAGGCGGAGTTGAGCAAGAACGGCTAATCGTTGAAGCAACAACCCAAAAGAGTCATTCGATTAAAGAAATTTTATCGGGCGCTATTGCTGTATCAGAACAAACTCAGCGCAATGTCGCGAATGCCAACGGAGAGTTGTTGACGGCAAAAGATGCGCTAACCAAATTGGTTCATGAGGTCGAGGGGTATATTGAAACGGAGCAGGAGATGGCTTCACAGCTCATTTCTCTCCGTAATGATGCCGATCAAGTCAAAAATGTCCTCGGAGTTATTAAAGATATAGCTGATCAAACCAACCTTCTGGCACTAAATGCCGCGATCGAAGCGGCACGTGCGGGTGAACACGGGAGAGGATTTGCTGTTGTTGCTGATGAGGTACGAAAACTTGCAGAGCGAACCCAAAAAAGTTTGACCGAAATTGAGATCAGCGTGGGGACGATTGTTCAGGCAATCAATGATGTTAGCGATAAAATGGGTGATAATGCCAATAATATGAATGAACTTACCGTCATCTCCAATGAAGTGGAAGATAAAATCTCCGCAACATCGTCTGAAATGGAACGTTCCGTGAGTGTTGCTGAGAGATCATACAACGATTCAGTGGAAGTAGTCGGACATATCGAGTGGATTATAGAAAAAATTTCTGAAATCAATGTCGTTTCTGAAGCAAATCGCCACAGTGTCGAACAAATTCAAAATGATTCTGCACAGCTAATGCAAGTAGCACAATCGCTCTCCGCGCGCATCAATGAGTTTAAAAGCTAAATACGCCGATCCAAAGGGCGTTTTTAGAGGTTGAAAGTATTCGATGCACTCTATGTTTCGGGATAAAAAAATAATCTCCTTTTTGAAGCGTAAAGATTTGGTTATCCATTTCAATCGACGCTTTTCCTTCTAATAGTATCACCCATTCATCTTCCTCTTGATTGTATAGCTCACCAGGAATTTTAAGCCATGAACGAATGGCTTCGATTTTGAATGTACTGGTTTGAAAAAGGGGCAAAAATATTTCATTATTTTCGGTGGGTTCGTTGAGATCAGAGAGATTTGCGATTCGAATCAAGAAGCACTCCTAAGTTAACGCGTGATATGATTGCATCATTATAAACCAACAGCAGAGAATTTATGAAAAATATTGTTTTAATCGGCTTTATGGGTGTCGGAAAAGGTTCCGTAGCGCGTGAGATACTCAAGCAATCGGATCTGGTTGCTTTGGATACGGATGATATTATCGAGAGTATGGAAAACCGCCGTATCAAAAAAATATTTGCCGAAGAGGGTGAAGAGTATTTTCGGGAGTTGGAGCGTAAAGTTGCCCGTTGGCTCCAAAAAGAGGTTAGAGGGACATTGATCTCTACCGGAGGGGGCTTTTTCAAAGTTCCGAATCTAAAAAAAATCGGGACAATTGTCTATCTGTCCGCACCGTTTGAGACAATTCACAGTCGTATTCTCTCCCATCCCGATGCGGAGAAAAAGTTACGCAAACGCCCTTTAATGCAAGACATTGAGAAAGCGATCAAACTTTATGATGAGCGATCCGTTCTTTATAAAAAAGTAGCCGATATTACGATTGATGTAACGAACAAAGAGATTGCCGATGTCGCCAAAGAGATACTCAAAAAGGTCAAATAAGATGAATAAAATTATTTTTGTACTTTTGCTATCAGCATTTTCGCTCTTCGGTGCGGAGGTTAAATGGGAAAAAGATCTCTCTTCTGCTGTGCAAAGAGCGGATAAAGAACATAAGCCGTTAATGGTATTGGTAACAAAAAACGGGTGCCGATGGTGTGATATATTCAAACAAAAAACCCTCACCAACCCAAAAGTAGTTGCGATTTTAAATCGTGACTTTGTTGTTTATGAGGGGGTTGTGGATGAGGGAAGCGTACCACCATCACTAATGACGCAAGGGACACCCGCCACATGGTTTATAAAAGGAAAAACACCAATGTTTGAACCGATCATGGGAGCCGCTGAGAGTGGAGATTTCCTTGAAGCGCTGGATATTGTGAAACAAGAGTACAAAAAAAATGCGACGAACAAGTAAAAAGGAGAGTTAATGACCCTAATTCATACCAATGAACCCAATTTTAAATCTGTTTTCAGTGAGCTTTTAGGGCGTGGAAAAATGGATATGGAACACGTATCCACCATTGTTAAAGGGCTTATCGATGAGATCCGCGCCGATGATGATGCCGCGCTGATTCGTCATATTGAGAAATTTGATCGATGGAGCCCAACAAGTGGTGCAGAGTTACGTATCGATACGGCGGATATGAAACGTGCGTATGAAGCGTTGGAACCGACACTTAAAGCATCATTGCATTTGGCGTATGATCGCATTCGAGTTTATCACGAAAAACAGCTTCCCAAAAGCTGGTTCGATACCGAAGCCAACGGAACGATTTTAGGGCAGAAAGTGACTCCTGTGGATCGTGCGGGTCTTTATATCCCCGGAGGAAAAGCGGCATATCCGAGTTCTTTGCTTATGAATGTGATCCCCGCTCAAGTCGCAGGGGTAGAGCATATCGTGGTTACGACACCGACTCCCGATAATGAGCCGAATGAACTGTTACTGGCGGCGTGTCATTTGTGCGGAGTAACCGAAGTGTTCAAGGTCGGTGGAGCCAGTGCCATTGCGGCAATGGCGTATGGTACGGCAACGATTCCAAAAGTGGATGTTATCACGGGTCCGGGTAATATTTTCGTTGCGACCGCGAAAAAAATGGTCTTTGGAGAGGTCAATATCGATATGATCGCAGGACCGAGTGAGATCGGAGTGTTAGCCGATGATTCGGCGAACCCCGTACATATCGCGATTGATTTGCTCTCTCAGGCGGAACACGATGAGATGGCAAGCTCTATTTTGATCACACCGTCTCAAAAATTCGCAGATGCGTGCGCGGTAGAGATCGAAGTGTGGTTGAAAAAGCTTCCGCGTGAAGCGATTGCTCGAAAATCGATTGAAGAACGTGCCGCGATTATCGTAACCGAGACGATGGAAGAGGCGGTAGCTCTGATGAACGAGATTGCCCCTGAGCATCTCGAAGTAGCGACCGATAACCCTTTTGCACTTCTCCCTTCGATCAAACACGCAGGGGCGATATTCTTAGGTCACTATACTCCCGAAGCTATCGGTGATTATGTAGCAGGACCAAACCATACTCTCCCTACCGGTGGGACGGCGAGATTTTACTCACCGCTTGGGGTGGAGAACTTTATGAAGAAGTCCTCAATAATCTCCTTTTCATGTCAAGCGATCAATGAAATCGGTGAAGCATGTGCCCTTATCGCTCATACTGAAGGACTTGGTGCACACGAAGCATCGGTTCGCTGCCGCTTAGAAAAATAATTCTTTTTTATTCTTCCTCCCCCTTTGCGGGAAACATTTACAAACGGTAACATATCAAAAAGTTATAGCAAAATGAGTTTAGCATTTAGTTTTTGTTTATTCTATTTTAGCTATTATCGATCCAGCAGTAATGCCGTTAAATGCCTGTAATCACGGCATCAAATAAAGATTATTCATCTACCTTATGAGTAGTCGTTACGTGAATCAGGAACAAGGAGAATATATGCAATTGGGTTTCTTGGTAGACCTTCATCTCTGTATGGGATGTAAGGGCTGTGAGATTGCTTGTAAAGTGGAAAATGAAGTTCCACTTAGTACATGGCGTCTACGTGTTAAATATGTTGATGTGGGAACTTTCCCCGAAACGAAGCGGACATTCACTCCTCTTCGTTGTAATCACTGTGCCAATGCACCATGTGAACGTATTTGTCCGGTTAGTGCATTACACTATCTCGAAAACGGTATCGTAAACATTGATAAAGAGCGTTGTATCGGATGTGCGGGATGTGTCATGGCGTGTCCGTACGGTGCGATTTATATCGATCCTCAAACTCAAACGGCGGATAAATGTACCTATTGTGCTCACCGTGTCGCGAGTTCTATGATGCCATCGTGTGTCGTAGCGTGTCCGGTAGAAGCAAATATTTTCGGCGATTTGGATGATCCGATGTCAAGCATCAGCAAGTACATCCAATCCCACCAAGGCAATGTACAGGTGCGTAAAGTGGAAAAAGGGACCGATCCGCACCACTTCTATGTTGGTGGCGGTAATGTTCAGCTTAATCCGTTGGCATCGTTCCGAGGTGAGGGTCATAACCTCTTTAATAATCTTAAACATCTCCCTATAGGAGGGCACTAATGGTACACGAAACACTAGCAGCTACAAACGCCATTGTAACTCTTGACGTGGCACTTCCTGGGATCGTTTGGGGTTGGATCATCACGATGAATATGTGGGCAAAAAGTATCGGTACCGGTATTATTTTTATTACTTTTTTCTTGTTGAAAAAATATCCGGAACAAACCGGTTTTATCCGTTTTCCCTCAGTTGCGATTTCAATCGTATTTATCCATATTTTCCTGTTTTTTACGGTCATCGATTTACACCAAATGTTCCGTTTTTGGCACATTTTCTTCTATCCGCATCTGACATCGGCGATTACCATCGGTGCATGGATGGCTACCGGTTTCGTCGGTCTTTTGTTGGCGATGGCGTATGCGATTTACATGAAAAAAGACGAAGCGATGTACGACAAATATTTGGGATGGGCTATGTTATTAGCAATTCCGGTTACGCTGTACACCGCAGGATTGATGGCAGAGTCAACCGCGCGTGAGTTGTGGCAAATGCCGACTGAGTCGGCGCAAATGATCTTGGCGGCATTGCTCGCAGGGTCTGCAACGATGATTCTCCTCGGCGGAAACAAATTCTCTGATGCGGTTAAAAAAGATTTAGCACTTATTTTGGGTCTTAGTGCGGCGGCAGCATTTATCCTCTACATGTCTGAGCTTATTTTCGGCGGGATGAAAGCCGAAGAGGTAGCGGCGACATTGGCATTTGTTAAAGGTGGTGAATACACTGCAATGTTCTGGATCGGTCAAGTGATGGCATTCTTGGTTCCGATGGCATTGGTATGTGTGAGTTTGAAAAACAAATCGTATTATTTGTTAAAAATCGCTGCCGTATCGGCGTTGGTCGGTTTGTGGGTGAGCAAACACGTTTGGCTTGTTATTCCACAATTGTTAAATATGAGCTAAGAGGTAGATTATGATGTATTTAGAAAGTAGAAGAACATTTTTAAAAGGGACTGCGCTCACTGTAGCCGGTGCCGCGATTGCGAAGGGTGTATTTTCCACCGATGCAGCGGCTGAATCGATTGAGAAAAGCAAGTTCACCAATACACCGGATAATTTGTCCTTTTACCCGCCTCAAGATCAATGGAACCATTTCCAAGAACTTAGCGGTGTAGACTGGAAGCGTGGTGGTATCGACCGTCACGGCGTACAAAGCGAAGAGAACCCTGATGGTATCTATGTCAACGATTTCATGATCGTACCGACAGCATGTTCGAACTGTGAAGCTTCATGTGGACTCACGGCATGGATCGACAAAAAGACCTTTACCGTTAAAAAGTACATGGGTAATCCATTCCATACAGGTTCACGCGGACGTAACTGTGCGAAAGGGTACGCGGTTCAATCGCAAATGTACGATCCTGATCGTATCCCGTTCCCACTCAAACGTGCCCCTGGTTCAAAACGTGGTGAGGGTAAATGGATCCGTACCACATGGGATGAGGCGATGACTACCATCGGTAAAAAAATGGCGGATACGATTCGTAAAGGGGATCTACTCTCCAAAAAATCGGTAATGTACCATGTCGGTCGCCCGAATGAAAACGGTTTTGTCCCTCAAATATGGGAAACATTGGGTCTTGATTCGTACAACTCCCATACGAATATCTGTTCTTCCAATGGTCGTACACCAACGATTTGGACAGCAAACGATGACCGTACCAGTCCTGACTGGGCAAATGCAAAATTGATTTTCTTGAACTCATCCCATGCGGCGGATGCAGGTCACTATTTTGCACAATCGGCGGCATTTATCGCCGATGCCCGTAAAAAAGGTGCGAAGCTAGTCGTTATGGACCCTCGTATGTCGAACTCTGCGGGGATGTCTGATCTGTGGATCGCGGCATGGCCGGGAACGGAAGCGGCGATTTATCTTTATTTGGCAAACCGTATCCTAAATGAAAATATGACCGATAAAAAGTTTGTTAAAAAATGGTTCAACTGGGAAACCTTGATGAACGATTCTGAGCATTTGAATTTTATGCTTGAGAAAAAACAGATTACAAAGCTTCCTGCGGGGCGTGATTTTGATAGCTATATCGAACTTCTTAAAGATATGTACGCACCGTATACCCTTGATTATGCGGTAAAAGAGACCCATGTACCGGCGTATAAACTCGAAAAACTCTATGAGATGTTTATTTGGGCGGGGGATGCGATCTCTACGTATATCTGGCGTGCAGCTGCTGCGGGTAACCGTGGTGCATGGATGGGTGGACGTGCGGCGTATTTCTGTATCGGTCTTCGCGGAGCAATCGGAACCGAGGGGGGAACATTCTTCCACCACTGGCATGTTATCTCTGTCTCTGGTAAGGGTGGAAGCTCAACCGTAGGTCAAGGGATTTCGGGTGCGGATGTACCGAAAGTACAAGCGTGGAATGAACTTACATGGCCACCTGAGTGGCCGTTGTCAACGTATGAGATGTCATATCTTCTTCCGCATCTTTTGAGTGATACGGCGTGGCAGAAAAAATGGAATGACCGTGGTTTAACTGTACCGAGTAAACTCGCGGTATGGATCCCTCGTATGTACAATCCGGTTTGGATCAATCCGGACGGATTCCGTTGGATCGAAGTACTCAAAGATGAGTCAAAAATGGAACTCACCATGAACCTCTCTCCGGTATGGTCGGAAACCAACTGGTACATGGACTATGTCCTCCCTGTAGGGCTTGCGGGAGAGCGCCACGATCAACACTCTGAAGCAACATTCCCGGCACGTTGGACGACGTTCCGTCAGCCGGTATTACGTGTAGCACTAGAGAAATCGGGATGGAAAGCTAAAAATCCTGCCCGTGCAACGCTCGAAGCGCATATTAAAGCGGGTCTGGGTGAAGTATGGGAAGAGAATGAGTTCTGGTTCCAACTTTGTACCGACTTTATCGATCCGGATGGCTCTCTCGGTATCAAAAAAATGTGGGAATCTAAACGTCATCCTGGCAAAACAGTTACTATCGCCGAGTGGTACGATGCAGCGTTCGGAGATAACTTGCCGAAACTCAAAGAAACGGCTACGAATGACCCACGCTATATGAATGAAGAGTTCCCTGTTTATTCGTATCTTCGTGATTACGGTTTTTGGATGGAAGAGGATAAAATCTACCATGCAATGGAGCGTGAGCTAAAAATGGAAGAGGGTGAAGTAATTTCACACGGTCATAAATTTGACGCCGGATCAATGAGTGTCGGTGCAGGTGGAATTATCAAAGCTCTCGATCACAAGGGTAAAGAAAAAGCCATCGGTGTTGAGATTGACGGCAAGAAAATGGAAGGGTTTGCAACCCTTTCTAAAAAGTTAGAGTTCTATACTCAGTGGGCTACGGATTGGCATTGGAGAGAGTATGCAATGCCGTTCTATCCGCGTAATGAGGATGAGAAAAACGAATACGTTCACTTGGTCTCACACGTCAACCATAAATATATGACCGAAGAGAACTCATTTGCGCTCAATACGGTATTCCGTTTGCCATATAACATTCATACCCGTTCAGCAAACTCGAAACACCTTATGGAGATCTCTCAAAACCATGACCCGATTTGGATTTCGACTAAAGATGCACAACGTCTCGGATTCAAACGCGGTGATGCAATCCGTGTTCGTATCGTCGATACCGTTTCAGGGTTAGAGGGGGGACATTTTGTCGCAATGGCAGTTCCGACCGAGGGTGTCCTTCCTGGAACACTCGCGTGTTCTCACCATGGCGGACGCTGGAAGCTCACCAATGCGGTTACGATTCCAAACGGCGTAAGCGATGGAAAAGTGGCACCGGGTGTCGCTCCTCGTGATTTGAATAACAAGGAGTTCCTAGCAGAATCTCCGGCGAATGTCGGTAAAGCAGGCGGACAAAGTATTATTGACGATTACGAAGGGACGACGGGGCTTAACAGCTTCGGGGTTCCGGTTGCTGAGATCCAAATGGACGGTAAAGTAGGTAAACTCAAATATGTTGAGGGGATCAAACCGTTCCATACCGCGCGTTTTGCCGACTACAACCGAGATTCGGGTAATATCTGGTGGGATGGTTTGAGCGGTTCATGGCAAAATGCCGTTGCGGCTCCTCATCCAGACCCTGTTTCAGGTATGCACTGCTGGCACCATAAAGTTCTACTAGAGCCGGCTCAAGCGGGAGATAAAATCGGGGATATTTTCGTGAACTACGACAATAACCTCAAAGTCTACCAAGCATGGAGAGATACATTGACGCGCGGATTGGATTCAAATTCAACCCTTCGACGTCCTCGCCATATTAAACGCCCATGGGTCAACCTCGATCCATCGGTCTACGAGGTTAATATCAAGTCGTAAGACTTGATAAACCCTTATAACCTGCACTTCTTATGCGCGTTTCAGTCACATAAGCTACAATCACGCTACTTTATTAAAGGTTTTTACGAATGGATGAAATTATCGCACGCAGTAATTTATATGCGTTGTTGTCACGAATATTGCTCCAAGAGCTGGATGTGGAGCGTTTAGAAATTCTTCGAAACGACGAAACGGTTTTAGAATTTATGCCCCATTGGCGTGATTGGGAACCTCGTAAAAATATCGAAGCACAACAGCTTTTAGAAGAGTATTTGAATCCCGATTTTACAAACCTCTCTTTACTTCATTTGGTACCGTATGAGACGTTTTACACGCGAAGTGACCAAATGATCGAGACGGGCGGTGCTAATCCTGTTACCGACATTTATAGTGCGTATGATTTTCTCGTTGATTATGAAGTTGCACGTGTTGTGTCTGCGGATCATATCGGTATCGAGTTGGAGTTTATGCACCATTTGTGTGAAGCTCAGCTGCGTGCGATGGAAGAAGCCGATCATGAAGCGGTACAAGAGCTGATCAAAGTTCAGCATAATTTTCTCAATTCCCATTTATTGAAATGGGCACCGATGTATCTCATCAACATGAAATACGAGTCTCGTACCCCTTTGTATTACGACAGCGCAGAGATGGCGTTAGAATTTATCCTCTCCGATAATGAAACCTTGAGCGGACTGGTTCAGGCGTGAGTCTACTAGAGCTATCACCTGCACGATGCGTTCGAGCGCTGAGTGTCAACTCAGAGTGTTCACACTGTAGTGATAGTTGTCCGACAAGTGCGATCACACTGATGGGAAGGCTCCCTGCAATCAACCAATCGCTTTGCGTAGGATGTGCTGGGTGTGTGGCGGTATGTCCGAGTGAAGCGTTAGTGTTGGATGATTTTAATCCAACGGAATTTTTCTTTTCCTTTCTTAACGATGACGAGAGTGTTATTTCATGTCAAAAAAATATTCCCTGCATTGCTGCTCTCTCGCCAGAGCATTTAATTTCGCTTTGCAGTCTTAAAAAAGCTTTGGTGCTTGATAGCGGACATTGTAGTGGTTGTGACATTGGCTCTTATGTTCTGGAAATGATGGCGGAGAGAATCCAATGTGCGAATTATCTCCTCGAAGCGATAGAGGTTGAGAGTCGTGTGGTATGTGAAAATATCTGTTACCGTAGTGACGAGGTAGATGGGCATAAAGATCGGAGAGATTTTTTCAAAACGTTTCATCTGCGCGAGATTGCAAAAGCTAAACACGATTTTGACAAAGAGGTACGAAGTACTACCGATGAATTTATTCAAGCAAGTATTGACAGTTCTCATACCCAAGAGCTTAGGACGAAAAAGATCACGGATCGGCGGAAACTCTTTTTTACGGCACTGAAGCGCATAGAGAAGCCATCACAGTTTCATGTCGTCGATGCTTCGATGATAGAGTTTACGTCACAAAAGATTATGGATGAGACTAAATGCACCGCGTGTCAGATGTGTTATCGTATTTGTCCTACGGCAGCGTTGACTTCTGATATGCGCA
>NZ_JAFLKV010000132.1:24502-52171 GCF_019163035.1 Sulfuricurvum sp. | reverse complement strand
CGATGAGGGCTCGGTAGGTGATGTTTCCGGTAGTCGAATCGACAAACGGTGCGATAAAGTTGATAGAGCCTTTTCGTGCCAATGTCGTTCCATCACTGAGGGTAAGCTCGATTTCATACTTGTCATCTTTAGGGGTCGTGAGTTTACCGCTCGCGATTGCGTTTTGTCGGGCAAGCTTTTCGTTTTCGCTAAAGGTAAAGTTGACGTACATTAGATTGGTTTCATAGACCGTCGTAAGTAAACCGTTAGCCCCCGCTGCAACATAGGTACCGACATCGAGTTTTGATTTATCGACAAATCCACTCATCGGAGCTTTGATAATGGTATAGCTGAGGTTCAGTTTGGCTTGTTCGAGGGATGCTCTAGCCGCTGAAAGTGCCGCTGCCGAGTTTCGCTCATTGGCGGTTGTCGTGTCAAGTTCTTGCTTACTGGCGGCGTTAGCATCGGCGAGCGGTTTGATACGCTCCAGTACCGCTTTGGCATTCGTGTAGTTCGCAGATGCGAGTTCAAATGCCGCTTTAGCACTCTCTAAAGAGTTTTTCAAGTCACTTGGATCGATAACAAATAACGTATCCCCTTTGTTGACGAATGAACCTTCGGTGTAGGAGCGTTTTTGGAGGTATCCGTTGACGCGTGCATAGATTTGAACGGTGTTATAAGCTTGTGTTTGTCCGGTCGCTTGGAGGATTGCGGGAAAATCACCCGTTTTGACTTCGGTGGTAGTTACGGGTACGGGACCCTCTGGCGGTTTTTCCATCCCTGCGGCTTTGGGACGTTCACATCCGCTCATTGCAATGATGAGTACACTGGATAGGGCAATAGTAGTAAGGCGGTTCATTCGGCTTCCTTTGAGGTGTAGTTGAGAGTGAGGCACATCTGTTTTAAGACGCGCAGAGTAATAGCAAGTTCGTCTGGATCGATCCCTTGATGGAGATACTGGGTTGCTGCATCTAAAACTTTCATGGTTGGTTTTTCCAGTGCGATCCCCTGCGCTGTTAGGGTGACATGATTGCACCGTTTATCCGAACATGCGGTTGCTCTTTGGATGAGAGAACGTTTTTCCAAACCTGCGATAAGACGGGTTATGGACGTTTTATCTTTTCCGACGAAATCGGCGATATTTTGTTGGGTAGAGGTTCCCTCTTTCCACAATACGACCATCACTTTGAACTGCTCAATCGTCATATCAATCCCGTTTAGGGCGAGTTGACGAGTGAGATAATTGCGCGCCGCCATAGCGGAGTGGTTGGTTACACACCCTAGCGATTCTTCAATCGGGCATTCACATCGATTCATAAAAAACTCCTAAATAGTTGATTATGCAACTAATTGGGCGAATTGTATTTTATTTGAGTCTCGAAAGTCAAGGGATATTTGTTAATAATGTTAATAGTTCAGGAGAATATATGCGCTATAATCCGCCGATTTTTATACAAAAGGGTTTTTGTGCGTATGTTTCGATGGTTTTTGATGGTTGCGGTTTTGGTAGGTTCTTTATGGGGTGCGGTAGCTCCTAAAAAAGTCCCAGTGTTGTGTTATCACCGTTTTGGGGTGGAAGTTGCCGATTCGATGACGATCAAAAACTCCGCATTTGCCGAGCAGATGGAGTGGCTTAAAACAAACGGTTATACCGTTATTTCACTTGATACGGCGATGCAATATGAGCAGGGTAAAATCAAATCGATCCCTGCCAAGTCGGTCGTAATTACCGTCGATGACGGACACAAAAGCGTCTATAGCGATATGGCTCCTATCGTCAAAAAATACAAGATCCCTGTGACGTTGTTTATCTATCCGAGTGCGATCTCAAACGCCAAATACGCGATGACGTGGGAACAGCTCCAAGCACTCGAAACAACGAAACTGTTTCACGTCGAATCTCACACCTATTGGCATCCGAATTTCAAAAAAGAGAAGAAAACACTCTCTGCGGAGGAGTATGCTAAATCGGTCGATAAACAGCTAAACGGATCGAAGAAAAAACTCGAAGAAAAAATGGGACATGAGATCAAATATCTCGCTTGGGTATTCGGTATTTACGATGATGCACTCCTCGTGGATGTTAAAAATGCAGGATATACGGCAGCATTTACGATCGATCGCAAACACGCTTCATCGAGTGATAATCCAATGGCGTTAGGACGCTATATGGTGGTGAGCAAACATACGATCAAAGATTTCGAACACATGGTGGACGGAACCGAAGATCGGATGATCCCCTCTAAAAAAGAGGTCGTTAAATACTAAATGTCAGCATCAAGGCGCTATAATATAGGTAATTAATTCCACAATAAAGAATGTCCTTTGCATTTTGAACCGTACCCATTTGAAAAACTCACTTCCCTTTTAGAGGGGATTACCCCAAATAGCGCCTATTCTCCGATCGCTTTGACCATCGGAGAGCCGCAGTTCGAGACCCCCGCTTTTATACAAAAGTCGTTGGCAAAACATTCCGAAGAGCTTCGCCGTTATCCGAAAACAGCGGGGGAAGCGTATCTAAACGACTCGATGCGCGAGTTTGTTGAGAGCCGTTTCGGGGTAAAACTGAAACCGAATGAATTGGTCAGCTCGTTCGGAACACGGGAAGTGCTTTTTAATTTCCCTCAGTACTATCTGTTTGATAAAAAAGAGCCAGTCATGGCGTACACCAACCCGTTTTATCAGATTTATGAGGGTGCGGCGATTGCCACACGAGCACGGGTGATCCATCTCAACCTCACCGAGCAAAACAGCTTCAAACCGATCATCAACGAATCAGAACTTGCCGAATGTGATTTGGTCATCTTGAATTTCCCGAACAATCCGACGGCATCGGTGCTCAGTCTCGAGGAGTTGGGCGACTGGGTGAAACTTGCCCTCAAACACGATTTTTGTCTTATCAACGACGAGTGCTACAGCGAGATTTATACCGATCAAAAAATCCCCTCACTCCTCGAAGCGTCGATCTATGTCGGTAATACGTCGTTTAAAAATGTCCTCGTCATCAACTCGATCTCCAAACGCTCTTCCGCACCGGGTCTACGCAGTGGATTTATCGCAGGGGACGCTGAGATACTAAAAGGATACGCGCAGTATCGCACTTATGTCGGATGCGCTTCTCCGCTTCCGCTTCAAGCTGCTTCGGCGATGGCGTGGGCGGATGAGTATCATGTGGCAAAAGCGCGCGCGGTGTATGCGGAAAATTTCAAAGCGGCGCAGGAGATTTTAGGGATTGAGACTTCTGACGCGACCTTTTACGTTTGGCTCAAAGTACCTAACGCACTCGAATTTACCCAACGACTTTACCGCGACTATAACGTGAAAGTGTTGCCGGGGGAATTTCTGGCACGCACCGATGCAAACGGCGAAAATCCAGGTATCGGCTATATCCGTATCGCCCTCGTCGAAGAGACGGTTCGTACCATCCAAGCACTTAATCGCCTGAAGGAGGCACTACAATGACCGAAGCACTTAAAGAGAAGATTTATCAGGCACAAAGCGAGGGGGATATCGCCTCTTTGTACGTTCTCGAAGCACAGGCGCATGAGACGTTTGATGAAGATACCCTCATGGCATTTTATGCCAATATCCTCGATTTAGCGTTGGAGAGAATGACGAATGTGTTGGAAAATCTCGAAAAACTTGACATGAACGAGGTTCAGGATTTTGCAACCCTTCGTGCCTTATATGAATACGCGATTGAACATTATAGTGCGGGAAGTGCAACCGATGCAAGCGCGTTGTTCGAAGTGATCGGCGGGATCAGCAATGATGAGGCATTCAGCGAGGCGATGAATGTTCACCGAGCAGCGTGTGATGCCAAAATCCCGTTTGATGATTTTATTGATGAGTACGTCGATATGAACGCGACGCAGAACGGCGGGAAATTTTATATCAGTTTTTTCAAAAAGGAGATCGGAGTATGAAAATCCATTTCATCGGGATCGGCGGGATCGGCATTTCAGGTCTGGCAAAATATATGCGTTTCAGCGGGCATGAGGTGAGCGGTTCGGATATGAAAGCGACCCATATCACGCAACGTCTCCTTGATCGCGGTATCACGGTCACCATCGGACATGATGCGGCAAACATCCCGCAGGAGTGCGATCTCGTTATCCACTCGGCGATTATTCGTGACACGAATGTGGAAGTGATCGAAGCCAAAAACAGAGGGATCGTTGTCTTGCACCGTCGTGATGCACTCTTGCGTATCCTCAAAGAGAAAAAGGTCTACGCAGTATGCGGTGCGCACGGCAAAAGTACGACAACGGCGATTTTAGCCTCGATCATGAGCGGAAGTGCGATCATCGGTGCGGAGTCCAAAGATTTCGGCTCCAACGTCCGATATGACGGAAGTACCGACGTGATGCTCTTCGAAGCCGACGAATCGGACGGGAGTTTTCTCAACTCCAACCCGTATTGCTCCATCGTCACCAACGCTGAGCCGGAGCACATGGAGTATTACCACTACAACATCGACGAGTTTCATAACGCTTATCGCCATTTCGTCGAGATGGCACCGATCCGTGTGATCAATGCGGAAGATCCGTTTATGGCGACATTGGAGTGTGAGGCGATCCGTCTCTATCCGAGTCAGGATATCACCAACATCCGCTATACCCTCCTCGATGATGAGCCTTACACCCGCTTTACTCTCAAGAATATGGGGGAATTTGAAGTATGGGGATTCGGTGAACACATCGCGATGGACGCGTCACTTGCTATTTTAGCGGCGGCGCAGACGATGAGTGTTGCGGCGATCCGTGCGAATATCCTCCATTTCAAAGGGATCAAAAAACGGTTCGACGTGATTTTCAAAGGTTCAGACCGTGTTATCATCGACGATTACGCCCACCATCCGACCGAGATCAAAGCGACGATGGAATCGCTTAAAATCTATGCGGAGCTCAAAGGGTTCAAACGTATCATCGCCATTTGGCAACCGCACAAATACTCTCGTACTATCGATAACCTCGATGCGTTTGTTGCGTGTTTCGAAGGGTGTGCTGAACTCGTTATCCTCCCTGTATGGGCGGCGAGTGAAGAGCCGCGTGAGATCGATTTTGCAGGGCGTTTCGGACACTATAACCTCACGCTGAGTGACAAACTTCACCGCGCAGGCGATACCATCGAATCGATCATCGGCGATGCCGTGGTTCAAACGTACGATCACGATCTCATCGTTGGATTCGGGGCAGGGGATTTGACCTATCAGCTTCGCGGAACCAAGTGAGATTGTGCGTTCAATGAGTTCCCTCTCTTCCAACCTCGCCGAGCTTTTCGGCAAGCTTGATCTTCTCCCTCATATCGCCTCTTTAGAGCAGTTTTTCTCCCGCGAACAAAACATCGCGATGCAGGGGGATCAAGAACGGCACTACCGCTATATCCAAGCCCTCGATGCGTTGGAATTCAAAGCCCCGCCGAAGAGTGTAGCTTTTGAGAGCATTATCAACCACCTCAAAAAGCAAGGGGTATTGCGCTTTGAAGAGATCCATGAACTCCTCAAAGTGGTTCGCTATTTTCGTCTTATGCGCAACCACAACTTCGCAGGTCTCATCGGCGAGTGGATGGAGACGATTATCATCCCCGAAGTGTTTGCCGAGATCGATGAGTATTTCGATCATGAGGGGAACTTTATCGAATCGCGCGACGAAGAACTCCATAAAATCGCGCAGCGGATCAAAGCGATCAAAACGGAGATCAACGACTCCATCAAGCGCCTCTTTCACACCCAAAAACTCGCTCCCTATCTCGTCGATACCCAAATCCACTATATCAATGACGAAGAGACCCTTTTGGTGCGCGGAGGATTCAACCACGTCCTAAAAGGCTCTGTGGTCGGACGGACGGGTGCGGGATTTTTCTACGTTGCCCCCGATTCGGTACTCCGTTCCAAAGAACAGTTGCGTTATGTATTGCAAGAGCGGGAAACGAAACTCTACGAGTACGCGAAACGATTTTCGGCGAAACTCTCGAACCTCGTCCCCTTCATCGGCTTTTGCGACCGCGAGTTCGACCGATACGATCATTACCAAGCGCGGGTGTTGTTTGCCCGAGCGCGTGATTTTGCGATTCTCAAACCCCAAAACAACGGCGACATCGTCCTCGAAGAGTTCTCCCATCCCGCCATCCACAAACCCAAACCGATCAGCGTCGATTTCCGCTCCAACCTCCTCATGATTACGGGGGTGAATGCGGGGGGTAAAACGATGCTCCTCAAATCGCTCCTCTCAGCGTCTTTGATGGCGAAATATCTCATCCCGATGAAGATCAACCCCCACAAATCGCGGATCGGGAGTTTCAAACGGATCGAAGCAGTCATCGACGATCCCCAAAGCGTCAGCAACGACATCTCGACTTTTGCAGGACGGATGGTGCAGTTTAGCCATCTCTTCGAGCACAAAAGCGCCCTTGTCGGGGTCGATGAGATCGAGCTGGGAACCGACAGCGATGAAGCGGCGGCACTCTTTGCTATCGTCCTCGATGAGCTGATCAAACGGGGTCAAAAGATCATCGTCACCACCCACCACAAACGTCTCGCCGCATTGATGGCGGATCGTGATGATGTGGAGCTGATGGCGGCGTTGTATGACGAAGAGCGACGCTTACCGACCTATGAGTTTTTACAAGGGGTGATCGGCAAGAGCTACGCCTTTGAAACCGCCGCCCGATACGGGATCAACCCCGCCATCATCACCCGCGCCAAATCGCTCTACGGTGAAAACCACGAAAAACTGAGTGTACTCATCGAGCGGGGGAGTGAGTTGGAGCGTGAGCTGAAACGGAAAAATCGTGAAGTAGACGAACGGCTCGAAACCCTCAAATCCCAAGAGCGTCATCTCAAAGAGGCGCGGGAGTATCTCAGAACCGAGTTAGAAGCCGAAAAAGCGAAACTTCGTACAGGCTATGATCTCGCTATCGCAGAGGCAAAAGAGGCGGCGCGGGGTATGGATATGGCGGCAATCCACCGTCAGCTCAACAAGGCACAAGCCAAACTCCCTAAACCTGAACCGATCAAGATCGCCGAACCTGAGCCGATCACCTATGTAGTAGGGCAGAGCGTGAAATATCGTACACAGCGCGGTACAGTAGTCAGTGTCGGAGCCAAAGATGCGATGATCGAGGTGGAGGGGATGCGGTTACGGGTCAAACTCACCGATCTCAAACCCAGTGGCAATCTCCCGAAAAAGCCCAAAGTAACGGTAACCTCACAGATCGACCAAAAAAGCGGTCTTAAACTCGATCTTCACGGACTTCGAGGGGAAGAGGCGTGCGAGCGGATGGATAAATTTCTCTCGGATGCCCTCTTGCAGGGATTCGATGAGGTGATTATCTATCACGGTATCGGGACGGGGAAACTCTCTTTTGCGGTCAAAGAGTTTCTAAAAGAGCACCCGAGTGTCAAAAACTTTGTCGATGCTCCTCAGCATTTGGGGGGATTTGGGGCGAAGATTGTGAGACTCTAAAAGCTCCCGTCCTTTAACTTTAATACACCATACTACCCATACAAAAGTATTGCTAATTTATAAAATAGATGATACACTTACTGTATGAAAAAGACCAAATTCGATTGGGATGAAAATAAAAATACTCAAAACCAAGAAAAACATCATGTCTCGTTTGAACATGCTCAATATGCTTTTGCGGATGAGAAGAGAATAATCGCAGAGGATTTGGAACATAGCCAAGACGAAAAGCGGTATTTTTGTATCGGTAAAGTAGATGGTGAAATACTCACTGTACGATTTACCTACAGAGATAACGTCATTCGGATTTATGGTGCAGGATATTGGAGAAAAGGAAAAAAAACTTATGAAGAAAACCGTTAAATATACAGATGAACCCATCGGAGATTTGAAAATTGTAGCCGATTTTTTGCCTTCACCAAAAGATTTAATTTTTAAAGATGACACCGTCAAAATCACCATTTCATTGACCAAAGAGAGTGTCGAATTTTTTAAAAAAGAGGCAGAAAAACATCATACGCAGTATCAAAAAATGATACGAAACTTATTGGATGTATATGCGAATAATCATCAGGTAAAAGCGGGGTAATATTCTCTTCGTCGCGGGAATCCAGCTCTCCGTCATCCCGTACTCGATACGGGATCTATCCCCCTTTCCTCTTGCAAATCTTTTCATTTCACAGTAAAATCTCTAAAAATATGTCATTTTGTTTAATTTTGATGGTTTGGTTTTGATATTCAGATATTATAATGTTTGATAATCTGTTAGGAATTGGGTAAAAATGGACATGTTTGGAATGAATAAATAGTTATACAAGGAACTTAAATGGACACTATGAAGGTCACTTCAGAATCTCAGTATATGGAATATGCAACATTCATTGTATTAAATCTTCACAAAGTTACGTCAGGATTGAAAGTTATGCTATCCCCAGGATTGCAAATGACATTTAATGAAATTGTTACAACTGATAAATCTTTGGCAATGACAGTTTTTTGGATGATGCTTCAACAAGGAAATTACGAATTATATATCTTTCAAGAGGATAATAAACTTATTGGATTTGCAGTAATGGAACCGTCAAGATTATTAAGATATTTGTATGTAGATGATTCAAATCAAAACCAAGGCTTTGGTCGTCAAATAATAAATTTTTTCAAACAAAATGGTTCATTTAGAGTGCGTATCGAAGACAAAGAATATAAAAATGGGCTTCAAAAATTTTATGAAAAAAATGGGTTTATCTTTTTTAAAAAAGAGATAGTTTTAGGCACAATGTACTACGAATATAAATTAACTATATAATAAATTAGAGGAGCCAATCAAGAATCTGCAAAGGGCTTTTTGATTGCTCATTTTAAACGTTAATATTTTTTAGGATTATAATATGGCAAAAAATTGGGAATATACAGCAGGTATTATATGGCCATTTTTGGTAAGGGCTGCTATAAATAGAGATAAACTAACCTATAGTGATCTTGCACCAATCATAAAAACGAATCCGCTTAGTGTGGGAAAAGCATTGGAACCAATTCAAGATTATTGCATAGATTATAAATTACCACCTTTGACCTCAATAGTTGTAGGAAAAACCACTGGAATTCCAGGTGGTGGCTTTATTGCATGGGATGTCAATGATATTGAAACAGCTTATGAGAAGGTTTTTAGTCATCCGTGGCAACTGGTGGAAAATCCGTTTGAAGGTTTTTACAAAAACGATAGTACAGATTCTTTGGCAGATGAAATTATCGAAAATCCAAAGAAAGCAGAAGCAATATACCAGAGAGTCAAAGTACGAGGCACTGCACAAGCAATTTTTCGTTCTGCATTACTGAAAGCTTATGAAAATAAATGTGCAATTTGTGGTTTTAGCTTCACAGAGGCTTTAGAAGCTGCACATATTGTTCCGTGGTCAAAATCAAATAATGCAGAGAGAATATCTCCAAACAATGGAATCTTGTTATGCTCTAATCACCATAAATTATTTGATAGCGAAATCATTAAAATTAACTCCGAGTTTAAGATATTGCACAATAACAATGAAAAAAAGAAGTATAGCAAAGTAGATAAAATGGTAACTATAGAAATGAATCTCAAGACTATACAATTGCCAAGACAAAAAAAATTACATCCATCGATAGATTTGATAAACAAAAGAAATAATAAGAATGCGTACTAACAAATAAAAGGAGACAGGCTTTTTTACGTGAAGCATTACATCCCCATGAATGAATCCCTACTTCCAAAACACTATAAATCAAAATTGACACAATCAGTCTTAATTCGGTATCATATAAAGACCGAAGGAGTTTATGATGCAGCTGATGAATGATATTAAACCTGTTACCTATTTGAAGAGCCGAGCGGCAGACGTACTCAAACATATCAATGAAACGCATAGACCTATGATCATCACCCAAAATGGTGAAGCCAAAGCGGTTATCCAAGACCCGCAAAGTTATGAAGATATGAAAAATGCGATTTCACTCTTAAAACTTCTCTCTTTTGCCGAAGAAGATATAAAAAATGGCAATGTGCAGAGTGAAGAGGATGTATTTCGTTCGGTAGAAGACTTACTAAAAAAATGAGTAAAACCTATAAACTGCTATGGACACTCAATGCTAAAAGCGATCTTTTGAGTATCGTTGAGTATATTAAAAATGAGAGTCCGAGCAATGCCCATGATGTTTATCTGAAAATCAAAAAAGTAGCCCATTCCAGTAATTTTTTCCCTTTAAAAGGGAGAGTTGTGCCTGAACTTCAGAAAGAGGGGATAACATACTATAGAGAAGTTATCGCGTCGCCTTGGCGGATCATCTACAAAGTCGGCAATGATACGGTCTATATCATGGCTATTTTGGATTCAAGACAAAATGTGGAAGAAATTTTATTGCAAAAGCTTTTAAGAAATTAGATCGACAACTATTCTAAAACTTTCTAAAAAACCTGTATAATATTCCGTAAGATTATACGGGAGATTACGATGGTAGCCTATAAACCAAGCGAACTGATGAGTTCGACCGATGTCGCGAAAAACTTCGGCGCCGTCCTCTCCAAACTCGCAAACCACGAAGTTGATAAAATCTGCGTACTGCGAAACAACAAACCCGAAGCGGTCGTCCTCAGCGCTCTCGAATATGAACAACTCCGTGATTATCGTTATTGGAATACGATGAGCGAAAAAGAGTATCTTAAAAAATCTCATGAGAGTATCGACAGTTCACGGAGCTATTCGATAGAAGAAGTAGATGTCTATCTCGAACGGATTATCGACTCGTATGAACGTTAGAATTCTTCCCTCTTTTATCGCCAAACTTCAGTTTGTTTTGGAAAAGATTGCCGAGGATAAAACAAGTGCGGCACATACATTTCGTCGTGAGATTTTGCGTGAGTGCTATAGCCTCAGCGATTTTCCTTATCGATGCAGCCGCTCGATTCATTATAACGATGACAATATTCGTGATTTTATTTTTAAAGGGTATACGATTATTTATAAAATCGTGGATGATGAGATAAAAGTGTTTGCACTGACAAAATATGAAGATTACAAAGATGAAATTGACTCATAAGATACTTTGATTTAGGTTTTGTCACGATAAAATAACAAGAATAACTCGAAACTAAATGCAGGAGGATTAGGTGTTCCTAAGTAAGCTCATTAATCCCATCGTACATGCTATACGGTTTAAAAAGATAGTCAAAATGGCGGAAGATGGAGATGTAACGCTCCAAAACAAGCTCGGTGTGATGTACCACAATGGTACCTACGTCAAACAAGACTACGCACAAGCCCTCTATTGGTACACCAAAGCCGCTCACCAAGGATACGCTCCCGCACAAACCAATCTGGGTGAGATGTTTGAGTATGGATACGGCGTGGCTCCTGATGATACAGAGGCGGCGCATTGGTATCAAAAAGCGGCTCACAAAGGGGATACTATCGCCCAAAATGCCTTTGGATGGATGGTAGAGAGCGGCAGAGGGGTAGAGCAAAATGAGGCAGAAGCATTTCATTGGTACCATCGCTCGGCAGAACAAGGCAATGCCGATGCACAGTATAATCTAGCCCAGATGTATCATGCAGGCAGAGGTGTCGAGCAAGACTACAAAGAAGCATTGCACTGGTATCGCAAAGCCTCAGAGCAAGATTATCCACCCGCACAAACGGCGTTAGGGCTGATGTATGTGAGAGCGCAGGGGGTGATCCAAAATGATGTTCAAGGGATCGATTGGTTTCACAAAGCGGCGTTACACGGATACGCGGATGCGCAAGTACGATTAGCCGAAATGTATGAGGGGAGAAAAGAACCTCAAAAAGCGTTTAAATGGTACGTCAAAGCGGCACAGCAGGGGAATTCGGAAGGGCAAACGAATCTTGGGTTGATGTTTGTTTTCGGAAACGGGGTTATTAAAAACAACGTTATCGCGTATGCTTTATTGGATATGGCGGTCGAGAACGGAAGCGAAACGGCAAAAGAGATACGCGACACGATAGCCAAAGAGCTCTCTTTGACCCAAAAAGAAGAAGTAAAATTTATGCGTAAAGAACCGGATAAAATGTGGAAGCTGATTGAAAATTATTTAGATAAAAAGATAGAGAAATGACCCAGAGCGAATACCAGAGTGCCGTAAAACAACTCCAAAAATATTCCTACCACTATTACGTCCTCGATGATCCCATCACGACCGATGAAGAGTACGACATCCTCTATCACCAAGTGGTGGCGTATGAGCATGAGCATCAAAACGAAATAATCCCCGATTCTCCGACACAGCGGGTAGGGGATGTTCCTCAGGACAAGTTTGACAAGGCACAACATTTGAGCCGTATGTGGAGCCTCGAAGATCTCTTTAATCGAGACGAGTTGGAGACTTGGGTAAACCGTATCACGAAAGGGTACGGGGAAGTACGCTTTTATTGCGAGCCGAAATTTGACGGGGCGAGTTTGAACCTGATCTATGACAACGGCGCATTGGTGCAGGCGATTACCCGAGGTGATGGGGTAGAGGGGGAAGAAGTTACCCAAAACGCCAAAACGATCCAGTCAATCCCTCTTCGTATCGAGTATGCGGGGCGGATTGAGATACGAGGCGAGGTGGTGATTTTCAAAGAGGATTTTGAGAAGATCAACGAAGAGCGTCTCCGCAACGGCGAATCGCTGTTTGCCAACCCCCGAAATGCGGCGGCGGGAAGTCTCCGTCAGCTCGATACCCGCATCACCGCGTCACGCCGTCTGGTTTTCATGCCCTACGGGATCGGAGCTAACACGATAGAGATCAAAAATCTCTCCGAGCGGATGGAGTGGGTTTATGGTCTTGGATTTCGAAATCCCCACATGACTCATTTGTGCGAGAGTGCTGATCAGATCGAGACCTTTTACCATGAGATGCGCGTTGAGCGGGATAACTTCGCGATGCTGTTGGACGGGATGGTGATCAAAGTCGATGCTATCGCGGTGCAAGATGAGCTGGGCTATACGGTCAAAAACCCCCGCTGGGCGGCGGCGTATAAATTTCCTGCTATCGAGAAACTCACAACGTTGCGCGAAGTGATCATGCAGGTGGGGCGCAGCGGTGTTGTCACCCCTGTTGCTATCGTCGAGCCCGTAGATATAGAAGGGGTTACGGTCGAGCGCTCGACGCTTCATAATTTTGATGAGATTGAGCGTAAAGACATCCGTATCGGGGATAAGGTGATTATCCTCCGCAGTGGTGACGTCATCCCTAAAATCATTAAGGTGATCGCCTCAGAACGAAACGGGAGTGAGCAAATCATCCCACGACCGACGCAGTGCCCTGTATGCGGGAGTGAGCTTCTCGATGAGGGGGCGCTCATCAAATGCCAAAACATGGGGTGCGAAGCGCGTGTGGTAAACTCGATCATCTATTTCGCCTCGAAACAATGCCTCAATATCGACGGGTTAGGGGATAAGATCGTCGAAGCGCTCCACAGCTCTGGGATGGTGCGAGAACTCAGTGATCTGTTTAGTCTCACGATGGAACAGCTCTTATCACTGGAAGGGTTCAAAGAGAAAAAGAGCCGTAATCTCATCGATGCGATTGCGGCGGTAAAGGGGTGCGATTGTTGGCGTTTTATCAATGCGCTGGGGATCGAGCATATCGGCGAAGTGGCTTCTAAAACATTGTGCGGTGCATTTGGAACGGCGTTTGATCGCTCTAGCCGTGAAGAGATTTTGGCATTGGAAGGGTTCGGGGGGGAGATGGTTGAATCGATCCTCGAATTTGTCCGTGTCAATAGTGAGAAGATTGAAAACTTACGCACAATTTTAAGTCCCGTAGCGCCTGTAAAAATCGAAGCTCACGAGAACCCGTTTAAAGGGAAAAGTGTTGTCATCACGGGCTCGATGAGCGTACCGCGCGATAATATCAAAGCGATACTTGAAGAATTAGGGGCAAAAGTTGCCTCGTCCGTGTCGAAAAAGACCGATTATGTCGTGTATGGTGAAGATGCGGGGAGTAAATACGATAAAGCGATGGAACTAGGGGTGGCGTTGCTCACCGAGAGCGAGTTTCGCTCCTTATCGGCGCTTTCCGATAGCGGATCGGTGACGCAAGGGGCTCGTGTAGAGGCGAAAAATAGTCTTTTTGATTAAATAGGCTAGGTACCCCTTTACTTTGATCCCTCCGGGGAGTAATCCAACACCGTATTCGCCTCCGAGAGCGATCATCACCCCCTGATTTTTATATCGAAACGGTTGTTTAGCTTTTCCGTTGAGGGTACGGAGGATATTTTTAGCCACACACTCGGCTCCCCGTTCGGCGAGCTGTGCGGTCGGCGGGATAAATTTGCCGTTCTCATCGAGGGCATTGGTGATATCGCCGATGGCATAGATATTCGGATGATTCGGGATATTGAGGTTTTCATCGACATTCAAATGACCCTTTGGGGTTGTTTCAAATCCCAGATGTTGGGTGAGGGTAGATGCGGCGATCCCCCCCGTAAAGATCATAAACTCGAAGCTGAGTATTTTGCCGTTATCGAGGAGAATCTCATTGGCGCGCACTTCGCTGATACGGTTGTTATGCCAAACATGTACCCCTAATTGGACAAGGCGATCATGCGCATTTTGGATCAAAAACGGATCCATCCCGAAAAGAATCGACTCATACGCATCGATAAGGTAGACATCCACACCACGGCATCCGAAATTGCCGTTTTGATAAAAATGGTTGGCATACGCCGCCATCTCTGCGGCAATCTCTACTCCAGAGAGTCCCGCTCCGCCGATGACGATGTTAAAAGGTTCTACCTCACATCTGCGTGTTTGGGCTTCGATACGGTTGAGGAGTGAACGCTCAAAGTGTTGTTTAAAATCGAGTGCCGAGGGGATACTTTTGACCCCGTGAGTGTTTTCGCGTAGCCCTTTGATGAAATCGGGAAAATAGGTTCGGCTTCCGGTGGCGATGATGAGGTGATCGTAGTGAAGTGTTTGCGTCGAGGTCGAAACGCTTTGTGCGGCGGTATCGATACCGTTTACCTCTTCACAGATAAACTGGACTAAACCGAAGCTTTTTGTTAATGATGGGAGATCGATCATCACGTCGGACATATCGACCTTGTTGGCGATGAAATCGTACACTTCGGCTTGCATATAGTGGTAAGGGTTTTTATCGATAAGGGTGATAGAAATACGGCTGTGATTGGCGAGTTTCTCCATCGCACGGATACCGCCATATCCCCCTCCGATGATTACCACATGAACTGATTGCATTTGAATCCTTACCCTAAAACTAATCCGCAATGGTATCCTAAACAAAGTTATGTCACGATAACGTATTAAAAAAATAATGGAACACAATGAGACTTGATAGTTATTTAGTAGAAAACGGCCTCGTTGAGAGCCGAAACAAAGCACAGCAGTTGATTAAAGAACACGCTGTGAGTGTTGATGGAAAAATCATTGATAAAGTCTCGTTTGATGTCACTGAAACGATGGGTGTTGAGATCGCCGATACGGAGCTCTATGTGAGCCGTGCGGCGATTAAACTCAAAGGATTTCTCCCTCATACCGAATGGAATCTGAGCACTCTTCGTGCGCTTGATATCGGCTCTTCGACGGGTGGATTTACTCAAATACTCCTCGAAAACGATGTTGCAAGTGTCACCTGTGTCGATGTGGGGAGCGATCAGCTTCATCCTTCCTTGCGGAGCGATTCACGCGTAGTCGTCCATGAAAATACCGATATTCGCTCCTTTAGTGCTGAAACCCCTTTTGAGATTGTCACGTGCGATGTGGCATTTATCCCACTGGAGCTAATCCTCGAATCAATCGATAAACTTGCTTCTCAATATATTGTTCTCCTCTTTAAACCGCAGTTTCAAGTGGGGCGTGAAGTGAAACGGGACAAAAACGGGGTGGTGAAAGACGACAAAGCCATCGGCAAAGCGATGATCCGCCTCGAAGATACGTGTGCACTGTTAGGATGGAAACTGATTGCCAAAGAGATTGCCCATATTGCAGGAAAAGAGGGAAATCAGGAGACGTGTTATGGCTTTATCAAAGGTTAATGCCATCGCTATCGGCGGCTTTGACGGGATGCACATCGGGCATCAGCAACTCTTTAATGAGCTAGGGATAAACGGTGCTATCGTCGTGATCGAGACGGGATATGCCAATCTCACCCCCGATACGGAACGCGAACATTACAGCCATTATCCGATACTTTACTATTCGCTTGATGATATTCGTCATCTTGAGGGAGAAGCGTTTATAGCGATGTTAAAAGAACGTTTTCCCCATCTGAAAAAAATCGTCGTCGGGTATGATTTCCATTTTGGAAAAAACCGTCGTTATTCTCATTCCAATTTGGGAGAGTTGTTCGACGGTGAAATCACCGTAATCGATCAGGTGTGTATCGAGAACGATTCGGTCCATTCCCATAAAATCCGAAACAAAATCCAAATCGGTGACATCAGCGGAGCAAACCGCTTTTTGGGACACAACTATTGTGTAAAAGGGACGGTTATCAAAGGGCAGGGTATCGGCAAAACCGATCTCGTCCCTACCATCAACCTCGAATGCAGGGGTTATTTGCTTCCGTATGAGGGGGTCTACGCCGCATTGACCCGTATTGATGACGAAGAGCATTTTCATCCCTCCGTCGTGTTTGTCGGGCACCGTGTAACAACGGATGGCAGTTATGCGATAGAGAGTCATATTTTGGGTGAGTCTATCGGCAGTTGTGAGAGAGCGACGATCAGTTTTGTCAAATTTTTACGCAAGAATCAGAAGTTTGAGTCACTCGAAGAGCTTAAAAAAGCGATCAGTGATGATATTTTAAACGCACGTCGTGAACTGATTCATTTGAGTTTATAGGAATTTAATCTGCATTTGGCTAAAATCCCGTTAATTTTTCATGCAAAGGAACGCTACTTATGGGTGAGTTGTTTACCTTCTTCGGCCTTATCAGCCACGATCATAGCTTCATTTTCCTCACACACATGCTGTTAGCAGCGGCAATCGTGTTAATTATTGCGAAAATGGCTACATCAAATCTTCGTCTTGTTCCAAGTGGAGCACAAAACGTAATGGAAGCGTATCTTAGCGGTGTACTTGCTATGGGTGCGGACGTTATGGGTAAAGCGGAAGCTCGTCGTTATCTTCCACTTGTTGCGACCATCGGTCTTTTCGTCGGTGTCGCTAACGTTATCGGGGTAATCCCTGGTTTCGAAGCACCGAGTGCATTTTTGGATTTCACCCTAGCACTTGCTTTGGTAGTTTTCACGTATTATAACTTCGAAGGTATTCGTCGTAACGGTATCATCAGTTATTTCAAACACTTTATGGGTCCTGTATGGTGGTTGGCGTGGTTGATGTTCCCAATCGAGATCGTTTCACACATCTCTCGTATTATCTCTTTGAGCTTCCGATTGTTCGGTAACGTCAAAGGGGATGACATGTTCTTGATGGTCATCTTGATGTTGGCTCCTTGGTTATTGCCGATGATCCCGTTTGCATTGTTGACTTTTATGGCATTCTTGCAAGCGTTCATTTTCATGATGCTCACCTACGTTTACCTTGGTGGTGCAGTTCTTCTTCACGACGACCACTAAAGCACTTTTGATGAAGCGAAGTACGTTCGATGCCCTTTTAAGCTTCCTCGGAGGCGTCTCTTGGGCTTTCGTTATCGTCGGAGCTTGGGTCACTTTCCAATCATTTGTTTTCCTCGGTATTGTTCCCGCAATTATGTTTACTTTCATTTTTATCTTTTTAGCCATATTTTTGCTATTGGTATTAGAAAGTATGTCGATGGCACGTGATCGTACTGATATTCTTAAAAAACAAAATGAACTTCTCGAAGAGATTCGAGAGAGTGTGACCATTACCCCTTCGGACGCGTGAAAAGTTACCTTATCACCGATCCCGCTTTCTACGGCAGTACGCCTAATGAGCTTGAATCGGCATTAGATGTCATTTATTCCCATAGATTTCCCGATTTTGCACTGTTCAGAGACAAGCAAACTCATGGTTACGCTGATCTCGCACATACGTTTATAACTCTCTCACGAGCGTATAAAATTCCTCATGTTTTACTACACGGTGATTATCATCTTGCATACGAATTAAAAGCCGATGGGGTGCATCTCACCTCTACACAGTTTGACGAGATAACAGAGGCTAAAAAACGGGCGTTATACGTCGTTATCAGTACCCACACGTATGAAGAAGCTCTCAAAGCGCAAGAGTTAGGTGTCGATGCGATCACCTACAGCCCGATTTTTACTTCTCCTGCCAAAGGTGAACCCAAGGGTTTAGAGGATTTAAAAGAAATAGTGGCTAAAATAAGAGTACCTATTTTTGCGCTCGGCGGAATTACGACTGAGGAGCAGATAAAAGCGGTAGAGGAGTGCGGAGCTTACGGCTTTGCCTCTATACGCTATTTTATATAAATCAAGGAATAAATTATTATGTTTGAAACCATTATTGGTTTGGAAGTTCACGTCCAGCTCAACACTCAGTCTAAACTTTTTTGCTCTTGCCCTACCAGTTTTAACCACGAACAAAACACTAACACGTGTCCAACGTGTTTGGCATTGCCGGGTGCATTGCCGGTGCTGAATAAAGAGGCAGTCCGTAAAGCAGGGATGTTCGGTACGGCGGTAGGGGCGACAATTAATCGCATTTCGTTCTTTGACCGTAAGAGTTACTTTTATCCCGATAGCCCAAGTGCGTACCAAATCACTCAGCTTTATACCCCTATTGTTGAGCATGGTACCTTGGTAATCGATTTCGAAGACGGAAGCCATAAAACAATCCGTATCAACCGCGCCCATATCGAAGCCGATGCAGGGAAAAATATCCATGACGGTGCTATTTCAAAGGTGGATCTAAACCGTGCGGGGACTCCGTTACTTGAAATCGTCTCTGAACCTGATATGCGCTCTGCCGAAGATGCGATTTTGTATCTCAAGAAACTCCATTCTATCGTCCGTTATATCGATATCTCGGATGCCAATATGCAAGAGGGGTCGTTTCGTGTAGATGTCAACGTCTCAATTCGCCCCAAAGGGGATGAGAAACTCTACACCCGCGTCGAAATCAAAAATATCAACAGTTTTCGATTTATCCAACGGGCAATCGAACTCGAAGTAGTCCGTCAGAAAGAGGCGTGGGAAGACGGTGTTTATGAGAGCGAGATTGTTCAAGAGACAAGGTTGTTTGACCAAGTGAAACAAGAGACCCGCTCTATGCGCGGTAAAGAGGAAGCGGCGGATTATCGCTATTTCCCTGAACCCGATTTGCTTAAAGTGGTCGTTGATGATGCGATGTATGCCGATGTCTGCAATATCCCAGAACTTCCCGATGCGAAAAAAGAGCGTTTTGTACGTGAATTTGGGATTAATGAATACAATGCGGCGGTCATTACGTCGGAACTTGAAACCGCGCACTATTTTGAAGCAATGTTAGAGCAGGGAATTAGTGCGAAAAATGCGGTAACATGGCTCACAGTAGAGTTGCAAGGGCGTTTGAGTGGTGGTATGAATCCATCAGAATCACCGATTAGTGCGGTAATGCTTGGAACTTTGGTCAAACGGATTGAAGAGTCTGCTATTAGCGGTAAAGCAGCAAAAGAGATTCTTGATTACCTCTTTGAAAACGGTGGCGATGTCGATGAAGTAATTGAAAAACTGGGGCTTAAACAAGTAAGTGATACAGGTGCACTCGAAGCCTTGATCGATGAGATTTTAGCGGCGAATACGGATAAAGTAACGGAGTACAAATCGGGTAAAGATAAACTTTTTGGCTTCTTCGTCGGTCAAGCGATGAAAGCTTCTAAAGGTTCGGCTAATCCGAATACTCTCAACGACATTCTCCAAGCTAAATTAGCACAATAGAGCTATTGATGATAGGTCGATGGATAGTAGGGATTGCATTTTTTCTGAGCGCATCCCCGCGCTATCGTCATAGTAAAAAATTCTTTCATAACCTTCTCGAAAACCCTTCTTATCCGTATAAAAAGTTTTTTGATTATACGATGATGATACTGATTGTTATCAGTGTTTATATCCTCGTACATCATGTTAAATATGAGGTAAAACCCGATTGGCTCTTTTTTAACAATTATGTCATTTCGGTTATCTTTTTGATCGAATATCTACTCCGCCTTTGGGTTTACAGTGATAATTCCAAAGCAATTATTGAGCAATATGAGCACGATCTTTTTTTACAGCGTCCGTTCAAGGTACTAACTGTATTGCATCATATTGTTTTGACCAAATCGAAATTTATTTTCTCCCCTTCCGCTATTATCGATCTGCTCGCTATCATGCCGTTTTTCCATGAGATGCGGTTGTTGCGGGTCTTTATCCTTTTTCGGGTATTCAAACTTTTCCGCTACACCAAAAGTCTACAGCAGTTTGTCTCTATCCTATCGTCTAAAAAGTTTGAATTTCTTACATTGGGAATGTTCGCCGGTGTAATCATCACCGTGTCATCCGTCCTCATTTATGTTATGGAAGCAAATAACCCAGATTCTCCGATCAATACTCTGTTTGAAGCAGTCTACTGGTCTGTCGTAACCATCTTTACCGTCGGGTACGGTGATTTTGTCCCTGTAACCAGTGAGGGGCGAATGGTTGCAATGGTGATCATCGTAGCGGGGATTGCTGTTATCGCATTTTCAACGTCAATCGTCGTATCGGCTTTTACCGAAAAACTTGATGAGATCAAAGAGGATAAGCTAATCGATGACGTTTCCAAGGTGGATCAGTTTTATCTGGTTTGTGGATACACACCTTTGGCGGCACAAGTCGCACACCGATTTCTAAAAACCGGTAAGCAGGTGATTATCATCGAAACCAACCACAAAAAAGTTGCCGAAGCACAAAAAGAGGGATTTTTAGCACTGAATTATAATCCTGCATCGCTTCACTCGTATCATGCTATTCGGATCAATTTTGAAACGCAAGTGATCGCTGCTATACTGCTCGAAGAGAGTGATGTCTTGAATGTTTATACCGCGTTAACGATTCGTGAAATATCCAAAAATGTTCAATTACTCTCTATACTGCATCATCATGAAAATCGTCGCAAACTCTCATTGGCAGGCATTAATGAGATTGTCTACACACAAGAATTGATCGGATTGATGTCGAAAGAGGTGAGTGGACGGCCGGTAGCGTTTGAAGTTATTCATGCACTGCGTTCTGAAAACAGCGGTGTTTTTATCGAAGAGATTGTTTTGGATTCCATTATGGCGAATCAGTTTTTTGAGACGACAAAGCTCACTATGTTTCACAAGCGGCTCATCGTTCTTGGGGTTTATAAACAATCGAGTAAATCGTTTTTCTTTAATCCTTCTAATTCTCTTTTGGTGGAAGAGGGGGATGTCGCGATTGTCGTGGGTACCCGCTCATTGATCGATGAGTTCAAATCCTTGATGCGGAGGAAAAAAAGACGATGAATTATCACAGTGCTATCGTATTCGGATTTAACGAATATGCGAAACAAATAGCTCTACAAATAGCGCCTGAATATCCCTCTTTCGCTGTTTTTGTTATGAATGAATCAGAACGGAGTGCTGCTAAAGCGGCGGGTTTTGAAGCGGCATTGTTTGATTTGGGGGAAGATTGGAGAGTGATTGATGAGAAGTTTGATCCGAATAGTTTGATTGTTTTCTGCGCACTGGATAAAGATGCTGAAAATGTCTTTCTTACCATATCACTTCGTTCGATTTTTGAAAATCTTCCCATTATTGCATTAGCAGGAGATCATGAGAGTGCGGCAAAAATGAAAAGTGCCGGAGCCAACAAGGTAATGGCAACGCAACAGATTACTGCCAATATTATCACTGAAATGTTGGAAAAACCGACCGTGACCGAAGTATTACATGATATTTTGTACGAGCAGTCATTTCTGAAAATCGCTCAAATCACGGTTCCTGAGAAGTGCTTTTTAGTCGGAAAGCATCTGCATGAGATTGATTGGGGGGAAGAATTTGATATTCTTGTCCTCGCTATCGTCGATCATCAGCTCTCTGCTACGTTTAGTTTTACCTCGAAAGGGCATCACCATCATATTGATCCTAATGATGTTTTAGTGGTTGTTGGATACGATGATAGTATTGCGGCATTGTCTGAAGCAATGGGAGTAGTGAAATGAAAGTAGGGATTATCGGCGCTGGCAAATGGGGGGAAGCGTTAGCCTTTGCTATGTTGGAAAAAAACGAGGTGATTATTACGTCACGTACTCCGCGTGAGTGGGATAATTTTAGAACGCTTGATGAAGTCCTCGAATGCGAATACCTGATTATCACTGTTCCTGCGCAGCAGGTAGCGAAGTGGCTAAGAGAAAATTTTATTTTTAGCGGACAGAAAATTCTTGTTGCGGCAAAAGGGATCGAAGCCTCTAGTGGACGGTTTTTGAACGATATTTATGGAGAGTATATCCCTGCGGAGAATTTGGCCTTTTTATCGGGTCCTTCGTTTGCCATCGAAGTGAAACAAAAACTCCCTACCGCTCTGGTGATCAATTCGGAGTCTCTGGAGACAGCGGGTGAATTTGCCGCACTTTTCCCGAGTTTTATCCGTACCTATACGAGTACGGATGTTATAGGAGCAGAGATCAGTGGTGCGTATAAGAATGTCATCGCTATTGCGGCGGGGATCTGTGATGGGCTAGGTCTTGGGCATAATGCGGCGGCGAGTTTGATCGCACGAGGACTGGTAGAGATGCTACGTTTCGGAAAAGCATACGGAGCACAGGATGAGAGCTTCTTGGGGCTTAGCGGGGCAGGGGATCTGTTTTTGACCGCTAGCTCCTCGATGTCTCGTAACTATCGTGTGGGGCTTGGTTTGGCACAGGGCAAAGACAAAGAGACTGTGTGTAAAGAGATCGGTGAGGTGAGCGAGGGGATCGGAACGGCGTATGCGCTTCATGAGATAGCACTCTCTCGCGGTATTTATCTCCCCATAGCGGCGGAAGTATATGCTATTTTAGAGGGGAAATCACCGAAACAAAGTTTAAAAGATTTGATAGAAAGATAAAGGATAGAAAATGTTAGTGCACATCGTAATGTTTCAGTTTAAAGATGAAAATAAAGAGGCTAATATGGTAATGGTGAAAGGGTTACTCGAAGCCCTTCCTTCCAAAATAAGCACTTTGCACTCAATGGAAGTGGGGATTGATATCAGCCGAAGTGAACGCTCATTTGATATGGTCTTAGTTTCGATGTTTGAAGAACAGGCGGCATTGGATGTTTATGCAACTCACCCTGCTCATTTGGAAGTGGTGAGTGTGATCAAAGAGGTAACGACCCTCTCTAAAGTCGTCGATTATAGACAATAAGGGTACGTGTGAACGAAGCGTTAAGTGTAGAAGAAAATCCTAATAAGCCATTTTATAAAAAATATAAAATTCATCTCTCTGTTGCGGCGGCCGTGGTCGTTGTCGGTGTTAGTGCATTTGCTCATTATAAGAATGAACAGGTAAAAAAAGAGTTGGTTGGTGCGATTAGCCAATACCAAGAGCAGTTGGTTCTCATTGGCGGCGAAATGAAATACGCCACAATCGATTGCAGTGGGATTATTAATACCGATTGTGAGATTGAGGGGATAAAATTTTTGCTCATGGGACAAGAACAGCTCTCTATTGGTGCGCTTCGTTTGGGTGATGTTGAGGAACTCTCACAGTTCAAATCATTTGCTAAAGCTGAAGGGGTGAATGCCTCGTTTGATATTGAAGCCGATGATGTTCTCCTTCCTCAACCGATTATCGGACAGATGATTTCTCAAAACGTGAGCAATGCCTTTCAGCAAAATACCCTTGATAAATTAAAGTCGATTAGTTTTGCATTAAAAGGTGAGATCGAGGGGAGTCAGATGAATATTAAACGTCTCGAAATCGACCATTTTCGTATCGATAATGCTATTATGCCGCTTGAATTTTCGATGAGTGCGCGGGAAGTTTCGAGTCAAACACCCGATTCGATGATACTGGAGTATTTTACCCTCACGCTAACCAATCGTGCTATTTCTGAGGTTACCTATGAATCGGTCAAAAGTTTCACAGATACCCTCCAAAAAGAGGAAAAAGCCCTCTTTTTAAAAGAGTTTTCCCTTGCTCCATTGGATATGAATGATAAAGAAAAAGCGGCCACTGCGATCAACAAGGCGATAGCAAAACGGTTTGAAGCTGATCTATCGAATACACAGGGTGTCGTGGAAAAAGATTTGATCCGTGCAATGATCCAAATGCTCAAAGGGGAGATTAATGAGATCTCACTCTCGGGGAAAAATCAAAAAGAGATGAGTATGGTGCAAGTTCAAAATGCATTGCTTCAATCTTTATCAATGAGTGATGATAAAGCCCGAAAATTCATGGATGATAAGTTTAGAATTGAGGTTGAGGCGGACTAAAATCGCCTCTTTTTAACTGTTTTTGAGCGCTTCGATCTCTTCGGCTTTTTCTTCTATGGTTAAAAGCTCGTCCACTTTTTCTTCATAGAGAGCTTTCGTTTTTTCCAACTCTTCGGCTAAAACACTAATCCCGATTTTTTCGTATTTTTTCGGGTCGGCGAGGGAAGCGTTTAGCTCATCGATTTTTGCTTCGAGGGCTTCGATCTCTAGTGGTAACTTTTCTAGTGCACGTTGTTCGTTAAACGTGAGTTTGAATACTTTGGGCTTTTCGCTCTGTATTTGAGTTGTGGAGGCAGGTTTCGCAAATTCTGCCTCCATTGCATCCATCTCAAGCAACTCTTTTTCATCTTCGAGGTATTCACTGTAGGGTTTATAGCTCTCTTCGATGGTGCCGTCCCCTTTGAAGATGAAGAGTTTTTTGGCGATTTTATCGACAAAATATCTATCATGGCTTACAAGGATAACAGCACCTGCAAAGTTTTGGAGCTTCTCTTCGAGGATGTTGATGGTAGGAATATCGAGATCGTTGGTCGGCTCATCGAGGATGAGACAGTCCACTTTTTTGGTAAAGAGCAGGGCGAGGGCGACACGATTTTTTTCTCCGCCACTGAGGACTCCCACTTTTTTATCGAGAAACTCTCGCGGGAAGAGGAAGTTCTTGAGATAGCCGTAAACGTGATAATCTTGCCCTTGTGCATCGACTCGGTCTCCGCCTTGAGGGCAGAAGGTTTCGATGAGGTTGAGATTATCATCGAGCATTTCGCGGTGTTGATCGAAATAGCCTATGGTAAGCTCTCCCATCTTGATAATGCCGTTCGTTGGTTTTAGACGCCCTAGAAGGGCTTTTAGGAGGGTGGATTTACCGCTTCCGTTAGGTCCGACGACGGCGATAACGTCTTTTTGCAAGATTCGGGTCGAAAAATTGCGGATAAGTTCTTTGTTCCCCAGTGTAAGTCCGAGATTTTCCACTTCAAAGAGCATCTTTTGGCGATTTACACCCTCTCCACGATTGAAGTGTTTGGCTTCGCGTTCTAGCTCCAGTTTCATTTTTCGAATTTTGCTAGGGTTATGTTTGGCATCTTCCCGTAGTGCCAATACCCTCTGTTTACGACCTTCATTCCGTTTTAGACGTGCTTTGACCCCACGTCGTAACCATTCATTTTCAGATTTTAGGAGTTTGAGGAGGTTATCGTGCTGTTGTGCCATCGTCCGCAATAACTCTTGTTTTTGTTCCAAATAGTTACTGTATCCTCCGCTAAACTCACGCAGAGCGCAATCTTCTACTTCGATGGTTTTAGTGGCGATTTGGTCGATGAAATAACGGTCATGCGAGATAAAGAGGAGGGTGAATTTTTCTTTGAGAATCAGCTCTTCGAGAAACTCCACCATGTAGACGTCGAGATGGTTGGTCGGCTCATCGAGGAGGAGGATATCGGGTTTAAGCAGTAACAATGAAGCGAGAGCAACACGGCGCTGTTCCCCCCCGCTAAGGAGTGCAACGTTTGAAGTTTCATACTCTTTGAGCATAAAATGGTGCATGATCCGCTCGATCTTATCATCAAGATTCCACGCATTATGATGATCGAGAAACGTGGTGAGGTGGGATTGCTCCAACAGGAGGGTTTCATTGTCGAATTCCTCCGAGAGGAGGGCTGAAATCTCATCAAAACGCCCCCGTGCAGATTTGAGCTCTCCTAGCCCTGCCTCGATTGCTTCACGGACAGTATGAGAGGGATCAAATGCGGGGACTTGGGAGAGCATTTTGATCTCGATTCCCTGTCGGTTAATCCGCTCTCCCTGATCGGCATCGAGTGAGCCGTGGACGATCTTCATAAGGGTCGATTTACCGCTACCGTTTTTACCGACGATAACGACTCTCTCCCCCTCATCGATGTGAAAGTTGATATTTTCTAAAATTTTTTGGGCTTCGTAGTGCTTAGATACATTGAGAAGATCGACTAATGCCATATTTTTTTATTCCTTAGGGAGTGTAAAACAAGTGGTTCGAGATAAATACCATGTTGCTATCGCGTAATCGTTGTAAGGGGTTTCTCGCTGGGATGGTGGAATGGAGTCATTACGCAATTTGCTCCGAATAATCCCGAAAACAATAAATCCTAGTAACAATGTCCCCAAAGCGATAAACCAGTCGCTTTGCCACCAGACGATGAGTGCAAAAGCATAATTTCCAAAACTAAGGGTGTACCCTAATACCCGTGCTAGAAAGCGGCATCGGCGTGTTGGGAGAGCAGGAGTTGGATCAATATGGAAAATTATGTGCTCGTTATTCATACTAGGAATTATAGCGGATAGGAGTTTAGAGTATTGGGGTATACTTTCAGAAAGAAAAATTGGAGTTTAAAATGGGCATTTTATTACAAATTGATTTTCCATACACAGGACCATTTGGGGATGAGATGACAGAGGCATTCAGCCCTCTTGCCTCGTCAATTGCACAAGAAAAAGGGTTGATTTGGAAAATATGGACAGAAAATCGCGAAATGAATGAATCAGGCGGTATTTATCTGTTTGAAGACACTGTTTCAGCGGAAGAATATTTAAAAATGCATACGGCACGGTTAGAGAGTTTTGGTGTTCAAGGAATACGTGCTAAACTTTTTGAGGTAAATATACCTCTTTCACACCTTACTAAAGCTGTAGTTTAGGATCAGATGGTGGTTCGCTTTGAGCCATCAAAGTCTCTTCTGTATGCTCAACCTCAGGTTGCACAAATACCTGCTCAAAAATCTGTTGAGCTGTGCTCCAACGGTTCTCTTTGGAGTTGAGCATCACAATGAGACAGTCGTTGCCGTCTTTTTTGGCGCGCGCGATGAAACAAGCTCCCGCTTTAGAGGTGTATCCTGTCTTAACCCCTACCGCGTATTCGTATTTTCCCAAAAGATGGTTATGGGTTTTAGCTACAAATTTTCGGTTGTTATTGAGTGCATAATAGGTATGTTCATTTTGACGAGTAATGTCGTTAAAGAGAGAATTTTGGATCGCATATTCTGCCAAATGGAGAAGATCAAGCGGGGTAGAATGGTGGATACCGATGTCAAAACCGCACGGGTTGGTAAATACGGTGTTATCCATACCGATTTGAACCGCTTTGAGGTTCATCATTTGGGTAAACGTATGGAGATCTCCCCCTACGGCTATCGCAATCGCCATTGCTGCATCGTTATCGGATTTGATCATAGCGGCTTTGATCAAATCCTCAAGACGTATCACATCCCCCTCTTTATAGCCCGCTTTGGTCGGCTCAACCGCTATCATCTCGGCAGTGATCGTTACGGGACGATCCAAATTCCCTTGTTCTATCGCCAACATAGCGGTCATGATTT
>NZ_JAFLKV010000132.1:2321-24402 GCF_019163035.1 Sulfuricurvum sp. | reverse complement strand
GTTACGGGACGATCCAAATTCCCTTGTTCTATCGCCAACATAGCGGTCATGATTTTAGTCAGGCTAGCAGGTTTAACCTCTTTGAGAGCCTCTTTATCGTAGATAATTTCACTGGTTGTCAGTTTTTTGACGATTAGTGCTTCTACATTGAGTTTATCAAGCCCTTCTTTATTGACTTCGGCGTGTAAAGTGAGAGTAAGTAAAAGAGAAAAAAGTATAAAATATCGATATATCATAGTGATATGATACAATTATTTTTATTAACTTTCGATGTAATTATTTACGCGCTCGTATCGAGTACATTTCCCCCTAAAGAGGTGATTTTCTCATCAATTTTAGCTAAAGCTTTATCGAGTGTTTCATACGAGATATCAGGGAGTTTATCTCCCCACAGCTTTTCTGCTTCATTAAATCCGGTAATAATCCCCTCACGACCCGCTTTGAGTTTTTCGAGGTCATTACCACCGCCGCTTAATACAAAGTCTGATAGTCGTGACGATGTTTGGGAGACCCCGAAAAATCCCTCTTCACTGACTAATGCTTTTGCCTCATCAGGATTCATATCGGCAATCGGTTTGCCAGTGTATCCTATCGATTCAAAATCAATGGTGCCGAGGATATCTTTGACCTTGGCAATATTAAAGGGGGCACTTTGGGCTTGTAGATTGTTGGATGAATAGCTCTCAATTTGGAGAGAGTATTCGACGAGATACGCTTGAGAGAGAGTTTTCCCCGAAATCTCGCCACTTTTGATTTTTTCTTTAAAATCTTGTGCCTCTTTGTCATTTAATCCCAACGCACTTTGAGTGTAGGGATTGATCGATGTTCCGGTTCCGATTTGCATAAAATCTCCTTTAGAACTGTATATAGGAATATCGGCAAATTACGAATACCGTAAAGGATAAGTTTCAGTTTGTGATGGATAAAATTGTTTTATGTATCAAAAAGGAAACAATCTATGAAAAGAATAAATAGTGTTATGACAATAATTGCATTAATGGCTATTAGCAGCTTTGCAGATGATGTTCAAAATGGGGTAAATTTTTTTAAACAAAAAGAATATTCCAAAGCAGTTGGATCGTTTAAAAAAGCTTGTGAAAATAGTAATCCTGATGGATGTTATTATCTCTCAAGAGTCTATGCTGAGGGATTGGAAGTGAAAAAAGACATGCTCAAAGCTTCTAAACTTCTTGAACAATCTTGTAATGGAGGTAATGCTTATGGATGTGGTGATCTTGCCTATATGTACCTTAGTGGAGAAGATATTAAACAAGATAAGCTCAAAGCAACGGAGCTTTTTATAAAAGCATGTAATTGGGGTGATTCCGAGAGTTGTTCTACTGTCGGTGTCATGTATGCAAAAGGTGAGGGGATTGAGCAAAACGAATTTACAGCAAAAAATTTGTTTAAAAAAGGGTGTGAACTCAACAATGAATCCTCTTGTAAAAATTATACAATTTTGAGCGGAGAAACGATACTTCCTGAAAAAGTATGTTTAAATATGGAAAGAGTTAACAATTCGATGACGCCGGTTCAACTATCTAACTACGGTTATTATTGTATTGCAGAAAATAAATATGAGGATGCAGGTAAGCTTTTAATAACCAGTATGGCTTACGGTGCGTATGATAGACTTCGTGTGAAAGATAAAACAGCACATCAAGCCAGTGTGGTTTTACAGATGCAGTTGGGGTCAGCTCTTACAAAAGAGCAGCAGGAAGTTTTACAACAAACACTGAGTTCTATGATGCACGAAAAATCAACCTGTGAGTTGCTTGAGAAAGTCGGGAAACCTTCATATTTCCCATCTTATATGATCAATCATGGCTTGCATGCTCAAACCCCTCAGCCCATTGCCTCGGATTTTGATCCTGAGAATGGGTGGGATTTGACACTGAAGGATTACATTAAATGCAAAGCTCAATAATTTTTTTGATTACTCATACCGTAGTGCATCGATAGGGTTGAGTCGTGCCGCTTTACGGGCAGGAAAATAGCCAAATACGACTCCAACGAGGGTCGAAAATAAAAAGGCGATAATAACAATCGAGGTATTAAAGACCAGTGGAAGATCAAAAAAGAGGCTGATCCCGATACCAAAACCTAATCCTAAAACAACGCCGATCACCCCTCCTAGTGAGGATAATACGATGGCTTCGACCAAAAATTGAAGCAATACTTCACGCTCTAATGCTCCGATAGCGAGCCTTATCCCGATTTCACGGGTTCGCTCCGTAACCGAGACAAGCATGATGTTCATAATCCCTATCCCTCCAACGAGGAGGCTGATGGTAGCAACCGCACCGAGGAGGAGGGTGAGCATTTTGGTGGTAGAGGTGAGGGTTTGTACCATTTCACGCATATCTCGGACACTAAAGTCATCTTCTTCTGTGCTTTTGATACGGCGGCGTTCTTGGAAGAGGGCAGTGAGGGAGGATTTAACGTTTTCGATCACGGCAGGGGAAGCGGCGGAGATGAGAATCATCGAAATATCTTGGTTCCCGCTCACACGTCGCTGTAGCAGACGGATTGGGACGACGATGATATCATCTTGATCCATTCCGAACATCGAAGCACCTTTGGGTTTGAGAAGACCTACAACCTGACATGAAAAAGTTCCCAATCGGATCGATGCACCGATAGGATTTTGATCGCCGAAAAGCTCACGGCGTACCGTTTCACCGATGATACAGACCGCTTTCCCCCCTTGAAGCTCTGCGGGGGCAAACATCCGTCCCGATTCAAATACCCAATCTTTGACGGTGAAATAGTCGTTATCGCTTCCATCGATCGTGGTGGAGTAGTTTTTATTTCCAAAGACGGCTTGAACCCCTTTTGACCCTATCGGCGCGACGCCACGGATATCGGTGATTTCACGGTGGATGGCTTGGAGGTCATCGTGGTTAAATCGTTTGGCGGTGGTATCTTCGCTTCGAGGACCTTTGCGATCTTGTCCTGGGCGGAGGATCAGCATGTTGGTACCGAGTTTGGAGATGCTGTTAGAGACGTAGGCAGTGGTGGCATCACCGAGCATCACCATTGCGATAACGGATGCGACTCCGATCACAATCCCGAGGGTGGTAAGAATAGAGCGCATGGCACTACGACGAATCTCTCGAAGGGCTAAAATAAACGCATTCCAAATCATGGGTGAGCCTTATCGATCAACCCGTCGCGAAAATGGATGGTTCGTTTTGCGAATGCCGCCATATCAATTTCATGCGTTACCATGATGATCGTGATCCCTTTGTCTCGATTAAAAGATTGCAATAACTCCATCACTTCGATACTTTTGAGTGTGTCAAGATTTCCGGTCGGCTCATCCGCGAGGAGGATGAGAGGATCGGTAACGATGGCACGGGCAATGGCGACACGCTGTTGTTGTCCACCGGAGAGTTCCCCCGGAGTATGGTGGGCGACGTGTTCTAAGCCGACGCTTTTGAGGGCTTCGAGGGCTTTGGCTCTACGAGTCTCGGCATTCACACCGCGATAGAGCAGCGGTAGCTCTACATTTTCAACGGCGGAAGTTTTACCCAACAGATTGAACCCCTGAAAAATAAATCCGATGTAGTTGCGTCGCAGTAGGGCACGTTGATCACGGGTTAATGTCCCTACATTGATCCCTTCAAAAAGATATTCACCGTCGGTGGGCGTATCGAGACATCCTATGATATTCATTGCCGTCGATTTTCCCGATCCGCTGGGACCCATGATCGCGACAAACTCTCCGCGCATAATCGCTAAATCGATCCCGCGAAGGGCGTATGCGGTTGCTTCCCCCTCGCCGTATGATTTTGTGACAGTATCAAATGAAATGACAGCATCTTGCATCCTTACTTCTCTTCAATTCCGATGATGACGTTATCGTTGGCTTTCAGATTTGAGGTGAAAATAGCCGTGGAAATCCCGTCACTTTTACCCGCATTTACCTCGATTTTTACCGGTTTTTGATCGCGAAGTATCCAGAGTGATTTGCCGTTTGCATTCGTATTCTCTTGGGCTTTTTCCGTTTTGTCATCTTTATCTTTAGGGGGAGAAAATCGGAGTGCCGCATTGGGAACGGTGAGGGCATTACTCAATTTTCCTGTTATAATCTGCGCGGTTGCGGTCATTCCGGGACGGAGTTTCAAATCGGTGTTGGGGACTTCGACGACCGCATCATAGGTTACGACTCCATTTACCATTTGAGAGTTTAGTCGTAGTTGGGTAATAACCCCTTTGAATTGTTTATCAGGATAAGCATCGACGCTAAAGGTGACGTTTTGTTTCTCTTTAACTTCGCCGATATCGGCTTCATCGACACTGACTATCACTTTCATCATGTTCAGATTTTTTGCCATTTTAAATAAAACGGGCGTTTGCATCGAGGCGACAACCGTTTGCCCCGGTTCCACTTTTCGCTCCAATACAATCCCCTCTATAGGGGAGATAACCACTGCTTTTCGGAGGTTATCTTCTCCGGCTTCGAGTTCGGCTTTGGATTGCTGTGTTTGGGCGATGGCGGCGGCAACAACTGCTTTTGCCGAAAGAAGGGCGTTGTCGGCTTCATCTATCGCTTGTTTAGAGGGGTAGTTCCCTCCCGTAGAGGCGTACATCTTATGGAGACGTTCCCACTCGTTTTGAGCATTGGAGAGGGATGCTTTTGAGACGGAGACATTGGCTTGATACCGCATTAGGGCGGCTTTGGCACTGGTGACGTTGGTGGTGAGTCGCGTCGTATCGATGCGTGCCATTAGTTGACCTGTTTTGACATGGTCGTTGTAATCGACGAGGACATCGGTGATGGTTCCCGAAACCTCTATCCCGACATCGATGGTATTGGTCGGTTCTAAATTTCCGGTTGCCGAGACGGTGGTAGTGAGCTCTTTGATCTCTATGGGAGCGGTGAGGTAGTGTGTTTTTTCACTTTTACTCTCCTTTACCCAAAACCATGTCCCACCCGCCGTTAACGCAATCAGGAGGGTGATAATTAGATATTTTTTGAACGGTGACTTTTTCGGTGTGTTTAACCCCAGTGTATTGGCAATGCTTCCGGTAGACGAGCTCATAAAGTATCCTTTGATGTATGGAGGGCAAAATGGAGATTCGCCAGTTCCATCTGAATTTTAAGGGTATTGATTTTTAGATCGTACTCTTCGATGATTTTTGTATTTTTGAGAGTTTGCAGATCATAGCCCGTTTTACTACCTGCATTGACACCCGCTTGGGTAGCATTAATCAGTTCATCATAGAGTTTTAGATTCTCAGAGATAAGTTGCATGGTTTCACGATAGCTCTCGATCAGGGCGATGGATTGGGTATAATCGGCTTCAAGCTCGCGGTGTTTGTCGGCGATAGTGGCAGCTTCTTGCAGATAGGTTGCTTTAGCTTCTTGGGTAGCAGCCGAAGCGTTATAGGTAAAGGGGATCGTAAGTGAGACACCGCCGTTGTAATAGTTCCCGTTGTACTGGGTGGATGGCTCATTGGAATGGTAATTTTGGTAGCCGAGAGAACCGTTCACTGCAACCGAGGGGAGATAGTTGCTTTTGGTCACTTCATACCCATGTGATAAGGTTTTGGTTTGGGCATTAGCGTATCGAATATCCCACTGATTAGCGAGATATTTCTCTTTTTCCACCAACTCGAAGCGGGGGAGGGTAAACGTATCGGGATTGATATCGCTGAGCTTCATGATCTCTTGACGTTGGGTGATGAGGGTGTATTTGAGAGCGGCATTGGTTTTTAGTTCACTGCTTTTTTTCATGAGGGCATTATTGAGTTCGGTAATATCCGTTTTACCGCTCTCAAACTGCTGCCGTTTAATAAATATTTCGATTTCGTAGTTAGCGATTCTCTTGCTACTTTGTTCTACTTCATAATGCGATTTTTCATAGTTAAGAAGGGAATTAAAAAGATTGAGGTTGAGGTTGGCGATATTTTGTTGATGGAGAATGCTTTTAGCCTCTTTGGTCGCATCGGCATAGGCTATCTGATAGGTGATTCCACCGGAGCGGAAAATATCTTGAGAAAATGAAGCCGAAACACTTTCGACGTCACTATTTGTACCTATTGCACTTTTTGCATAACTATAGTTTCCGATGAGGTTGAGGGGTGAAATCCAGTTGTAGCGGAGTTTTTCATGCTCGGATTCATACTGAGATTGTTGTTGACGTAATATCTCTTGTTTTTCCCCAGACAGGAGAATATCATCACCACCGCTGAGGGTACTCATAAGAAGAAAAGGGAGTGTAGTCCAATATCGTTTTTTCATATCACCATAGTATTCCTTTTTCGGTAACAAAAAAGTAAATTATGTCAATGAAATTATAATAGGGACAAAAAAGTTAGTAAAGGAAAAAAATTATCCTTTAAGTGAAATATCTCTATGATTGACAAAATTGTTCGAAAAGGAAAATCATGAAAATTTTTGTCGCCCTAATTAGTGCCGCATTATCGCTTCTAGCGATTGAGCCTATCGTAACCTCACAATGGCTTAATGAACATAAAAACGATGTGAACCTCCGCATCATCGAAGTATCAGAAGGAGATTTATTCGGATTAGAGCATATCCCTAATGCCGCTCATACCTCTATTGGAAAATGGCGATTTGATAACGGTACATTCCTCTCCATCCGCAATGTTGCGGAGATCGAAAAAGAGATTTCTTCACTTGGAATCGATGAGAAAACCGACGTTGTCCTCTACGCTCCGATCAATGAGGCTAAAGACGTATTAAAAACATCGTATATCTACTGGGCACTTAACTATCACGGGATCAAAAACGTTGCATTGCTAGACGGTGGATTAAAAGCATGGAAAAACGGTAAACTCGAATTGAGCCAAGCCGAACCTATCATCAAACCGACCGCATTTAAAGCCTTGATCGATAAAAATAAGATTGCCGATATCGGCTATGTCCAAAGCAAGCTCGGCAAACTCCCGATGATCGACGCACGTCCATCAGATATGTATTTAGGTGTCACTTCGACACCGACCGTAAAACGCAGCGGTCATATACGTGGCGGCATGAGCTACTCATGGAACTATTCGGTCGATAAAGAATATAACCTCAAACCCAAAGCGATGTTGGAATCGGTATTTAAAGAGGGGTACGGATTGGATAAAAACAAAGAGGTTTTGGTCTATTGTACGGGCGGTTTAGAGACCTCGTTTAATTACTTCGTACTCAGCGGCGTACTCGGATATAAAAATGTCCGTTTGTACGATGCATCGATGAAAGAGTGGGGAAACCGTGAAGATACCCCGATGACACAATACCGCTATGAGATGTTTAAAAAGTAAATTCTACTTTTTTAAAGCGATAGGGTTGCAGAGATATTTTTTATCTTTGGCAACCCGTGCACATTTTTCACAGATAAACTTCGGTTTTTTGACAATCTTGATGATTTTTTTGAAATCGGTCGTCAATTCACTTTTTTTTAGTTTGCAAAGTTCTTTCATGATAATTTCCTTTCCCCGATGGGGGAAAACAGTAGAGAATATTTAGAGGATATGTTCCCGTTTAAAATACTCACGTCCCACTTTACATAACGGACACGCTACGGGAGCTTTTTTCCCTCGGTGGATATGTCCGCATACCTCACATACCCAAATTTCCTCTTCCTCGCTTTGGAAAAATCCATCCGCAATCAGTGCTTCTTTGAGGGCGGCGTATTCTCGTTCGTGTTCTACTTCGACTTTACCGATGGCGTTAAAAAGGCGTGCGAGATCTTTATGTCCTTCTGCCGTTGCGATTTCAGCAAAGCTTGGGTACATCACCGTGTGTTCATAGTTCTCTCCACTCATAGCCGTATCGAGATTTGCCATCGTTGCATCAACTTCACAACCGTGAATAAGTTTATGATACGCTTTATACTCGGCACGGGCATGGTACATCTCGTTAAATGCCGCTTCACGAAAATGGCGCTCAACCGCATGCCACCCTTCATCACGGGCGATATCGGCAAACAATTCGTATTTGTTTCGCGCCATACTCTCACCGCCGAATGCTTTCATCAGGTTTACTGCTGTGAGGCTTTCTGTGGTCATTTCCATCTCTTTGCCGCAACAGACGAGAGTTCCACCCCCGACATTTTGGACTTCGACTTCGTTTCCGCAGGTGTTACAGTGATAAGTTTCGTATTGACGCATAAAAACTCCTATGAATTGGTGTGTAGCAAATCATAGCAGAAAAAGGGGAAACGAAAAAAGAGAATTAAATGATACTATTTATCAATATCATAAAACTTTAAGGGTAAGAGAGATAGTATTTTGATATAAATTATCAATAAAGGATTTTGCCATGTCAGTACTTGTTATCGGTGGAGATAAAATCACCCGCCTTCAATCTCTTTTACTCTCTTTAGGGGCTACAAAAACTCACCACTGGGATAGCCGCCGTAACTCAACGTCTCATAAACAGCTTCCTCAAGAGACTGATATGATCATCATGATGACCGATTTTTTAAAGCACAATTCGATGGATCATTTTAAACGCCAAGCGAAAAAATGCGATATCCCTTTTATTTGTGTTAAGGGTATGAGCGGATGCAGTGAGTGTCAGATTACCCAGATGGTAGAGGGGATTCGACTAAATAAATGTAGTGTCCCATGTCAAGGTGGATGTAAATAAAACTATTTTTAAATGCGAGCCAATGCTTTTTAGCTATTAGCCAGCAAAATCATTTTTAGGAGCCTACTATGCTTAAACCCAACATTCTCCAACTTCTCAACGAACAAATTGCCCTCGAAGATTATTCTGCCAATTTGTATCTTGCTATGAGCTCATGGTGTGGACATCAAAAACTGAGCGGATCGGCCAAATTCCTCGAAGCACATAGCGATGATGAACATTCGCATATGCGTAAACTTTTCACTTATGTCAATGAAACAGGTGCTATGGCGCGTATAGGTGCATTAGAGGAACCTCCGTGTGAATTTACTTCTATCAAAGACGTATTTGAAAAAACGTTTGAGCATGAAAAATTCATTACGCAAAAAATCAATACCCTTGTTGAGGCTTGTTTGGCAGAAAAAGATTATTCGACGTTTAATTTCTTGCAATGGTATGTTGCCGAGCAACACGAAGAGGAGCACTTGTTCCGTTCGATCCTCGATTTGATGGATATCACCGGTTTGGACGGTCGCGGGTTGTATCTCGTGGACAAAGAGATCGGGAAAATGTCTCAAATGGCGTAATGCTATTTTTCGGGGTTTTCCCGAAAATAGTTATTCTCTACAAAGGAAAAACATGCAATCAAATGATAAAAATATAATAGATGATACTTATATCCATCGTCTCTTGCTAAAAGGGTGCGCGTGTTAAAAGATGACCGTGTAATCGCTTCGTCATCTTCATCACAGTATAATGGCATTGTTATAAAATCTGAAGAGCTGTTTATAAACGATCACGCAGTCCGTATCGTTCACGGCAATGAAATTTATATCTTGAGAATTACTAAAGCTAACAAGCTGATTCTTACCAAATAATCGGTGCGTTTGCACCGACTCTCCAAGGAAAATCGTGATTACCCGTCCCCTTATACTACTCACCTGTACCCTTTCACTCGGCTGTGCCGAAGAGATCCTTCAGCTTGATAAAATATCGGTAGAAGAGAGCTATAGTGTCATCGAAGAGCGTAAAGATAACTCCATAGCAAAACGTATCATCAAAGGTGAAGAGTTGAGCCAATACGGTGATATGAATGCGCTAGAGATGCTCAAACGTACCCCCGGAGTGACGATCAGTGATGGCAAAGGAAAAAAAGGCTCTCCCGGCAAGGGATATACGAAAGTATTGATTGACGGAGAAGAGGTATCTTCGACCAAACGGGGGAACCCGTTGGAACAGATCAACCCCGATATGATCGAACGCGTCGAGGTGATGACCAACGGTTCTGCCGAATATAGTGCCGAATCGATGGGGGGGATCGTTAATATCGTTTTGAAAAAACCCGCTTCTGAGGGGAAAACGATAGCTAAACTCACCGCAGGCGCCTATAGCGGTGAACCGCTGAGCTCAGTGTTCGCACAGCGAGAGGGAAAAAGCGGAAAACTCTCCTACCTCTTCAATACGACTCTTTCTGATAATTCCCAAGATGATACGTCGTCCAGTCATACCAATGCGTACGATGAAAATACCGATACCGATGGACGCTACCGATCCCTCAGTTTGAACACGAAATTCATCTATACCCCCTCATCGAGCGACAAATATATGTTTGACGGGGCTCTCAATCGGAGTGACTACAGTAAAAACAGTCTCAAAAACCGATACGGCGGTGTAAACCAGAGAATTGAGCAAAACGATGAGGGAGATGCCCTGATGCTGTGGAGCAAGCTTTCAGGCACCCATAATCTCTCAGGAAGAGAGCTTGTTGAATGGAAGATCAAATACCATGAAAACGATTCAGACGGGATTACTCGCAGTGATGATGGGACAACGAGACATGTACAGCATGATGAGGGATCTTTCCGTGTCCTCGGAGTTGAGGGGAGTTACTCATTGGCGTTGGATGAGCATTTTATCAAAACAGGAGCGGAGATCAAACGTCTGCATCAGCGTGATGATGTCATCAACTATACGGGCAGTAGTGTGAGTTCGGAGGATCATCAGCGTCTTCGTGAAGACAAAGGTGCGTGGTATGTTCAAGATGAAATCACCCTCGGGGATAAAACGGTTGTTACTCCGGGGATTCGTTTTGAGCGTTCCCTTCGACAATTTGATCAGACGGTCAATATCGGTTATGTTGCCCCTTCATTGCATGCCCTTTATAAACTGAGTGAAAACGATAACCTCCGTGCGAGTATCGCTAAAACGGTGAAATTGCCTCGCTTGGATGAACTTTCCGGCTCATTGGACAGTTCACTCGATCAAAATGATCTAAATCACCCCGATGTCACCGGAAACCCAAACCTCAAAGAGGAGAGGGCGCTTAGTTACGAGGTGCGTTATGAACACTTTTTTGAGGATAAAGGGATTGTGAGTATCGGCGGATTTTATCGCAATATCAGTGACAAGATCGAAAAAATGACCACCTTTGAAGCAGGGCGATACGTACAACGCCCTTATAACTCTGGAGTGGGAAAATTGTGGAGTTTGGAATTGGAACTCAAAAAATCGCTTGATTCGTATGTGAGCGGTTTGGGGATTTTTGGAAATACGACGTTTCAAGACTCATCACTGGTTAGTAACGGGGTGAAACGTACCATAAAAGGAACCAACGATTACCTCTACAATATCGGGATCGATCATACCCTCAAGGAGTACCGTTTAACCTACGGTGCGGCGTATCGGTATGTCAGCGGATACGATGACCCTATCGATGAAAACGGTGTATCTGAGTCGCAAGCGGGGTATGGAATGCTCGATCTTTATGCGACCAAACGGCTAAGCCCGACCTATAAACTGGGGTTAAATCTCAAAAATATTACCCAAGAATCGATTGTAACCACGACAAAAGGGTATAGTGATACCCAAATTGATCGTGAGAATTCTCACTTCCATTTTCTTGTTACGATTGACGGGCGTTGGTAATTGACGAATAAACAAAATAATATTTAAACTTAAAGCGTCAATTTAGGGGTGATTCATTAACCGTATGTAGGCTAAGATGGTTACTATTCTTAGACTACATTATGAGGAGATACTTATGAAAGACAATGAACCGACACTTGAATCGATTGAAGACTATGATACGTTGAAGGGTTCCAAGAAACGAACCGTATGGACGGTTATTGTTATAGGGTTATTCATCGGAATTATTTTGGTCGCTACAAAGAGTTATTACAGCAGTGACAATGATTCTATCCCTGTAGAAGATGCGATTGGCAAAGTACCCGTAAAATAATGGTAAAATTCCCCTTTTTAAATCAAGGAATTTTATGATTGCAACGATTATCGGTGTTTATACCCTCGTTATTTTTATCCGCCTCTATGTGAGCGTGATGCAGATCGGCTATATCAATCAAATCAAGCGCAAAGGTGCTGTTTTGATGGGAGAGAAGGAGTATTTGGATGCGGCGAATTATGCCGTAGCCAAAGAAAAACTCGGCATGGTTGAAACGTTTGTCGAGTATGGGCTCTTTTTGATGTGGATGGGGGGGATGATGGGATGGCTTGATTCCTCATTAGCCGCCCAAAGTCCGACAACTCAGATGATCGGTGCGGTGATGGGGTTGCTGTTGATTAACGGCTTGGTCACATTGCCGTTTGGCTGGATCTCCAAATTCAAAATCGATGCGCAGTACGGGTTTAATCGCTCATCCACGGCACAGTTTATCAAAGATACACTCATCAGTACCCTCTTGATGCTCGTGATCGGGAGTTTGATTGTTTGGGTTATCGGTATGATCATTAGTTCGAGCACGTTATGGTGGTTGTGGAGCTTTGCTTTCATATTTGCCGTTGTGATCGCGATCAATATGTTTTTTCCGACCATTCGTGCCCTCTTTTTTGACAAAGTGACCCCCTTAGAAAACGGCGATTTACGCGAAAAAATCGAAGAATTGATGGCTAAAACAGGGTTTGTAAGCAGCGGAGTGTTTGTGAGCGATGCGAGCAAACGTGATGCCCGTTTGAACGCTTATTTCGGCGGTTTGGGTAAAACCAAACGGGTCGTGTTGTTTGATACCCTTATCCAAAAGCTCTCTCCGAACGAACTGATTGCGGTATTGGGGCATGAACTTGGGCACTATGCTCACGGTGATCTCTATAAAAACATCGCGATGGTGGGGGTGATGCTTTTTGGGATGTTTGCACTGTTTGGGAATCTTCCCGAAACCCTTTATATGGAGCTTGGGGTGGCACAATCTCCGCAGATCGTTATGATGCTTTTTATCCTTCTCCTTCCGATTGTCAGTTTTATCATGATGCCTTTGATGGGGATGATGAGCCGTCATAACGAGTATGAAGCAGATCGACGCGGTGCGGAACTCGGCGGTGCAGAGTATTTGGTTAATGCCTTGAAAAAACTGGTGGCTGAAAATAAGAGTTTCCCTCTCTCACATCCGCTTTATCGCTTTTTCCATACCACCCACCCTCCGGTTGTGGATCGACTCCGTGCCTTGGGGTACGATATTCATATCCATGCGGATGAGGGATACGCCGATCCATGTCCAAACGATTAAAAGAACTGCACGAAGCGATTAGCGAGTGCTTACGCTCCGTCGTCGAATCTCCGCGCCGTGAAGCGGAGCTCCTCCTAATGGCCTATCTGGGGAAAGATCAGCTCTACTTTATCACCCATCAAGACGAACTCATCGATGAGAACGATCCGAGATTGTGTGAGTGGGTCGATAAGCGCTCCGCGAATGTTCCCCTCGAATACCTCACTAACCGTGTCAGCTTTTACTCCAAAGAGTTTTACATCGATGAGGGGGCGTTAATTCCCCGACCCGAGACGGAACATTTGATTGATGAGATATATGCTCGTTACAAAAGTGATGAAGCTATTACGATTGTTGAAGTCGGGGTAGGGAGTGGAATCATCTCGATACTATTGGCGCGCTATTTTACGAAAGCCCGTTTTATTGCCGTTGACATTTCTCCCAGAGCGTTAGCGGTGGCACGCCGTAACATTGAGGCGTTTGGACTGTGTGATCGGATTGAACTTCGTGAGGGGGATTTACTCTCGTGTGTGAGTGAGTCGATCGATCTTTTGGTCTCGAATCCCCCCTATATCGCCCACGATGCACCGTTAGAGTCCAATCTCTCGTATGAGCCGCAAAATGCCCTTTTCGGGGGTGAAATCGGTGATGAGATCATACGCCGTTTGTTGGATGAAGTGTATGCGCGTCATATCCCGATGTTTGTGTGTGAAATGGGGTACGATCAACGCATCAAAGTGCAGGAATATCTAAAACCATTTTCGGTACAATCGTTGGAATTTTATAAAGATTTAGCCTCGTTTGATCGGGGATTTGTATTAAAGGCTCTCCATGAATAAAAAGATTGTTATTGATATTGTTTATCTCTTATTAATCGCCATGACTGCAGGTGCCGTTTTGGTGTTAGGTGTGTTTGTCGCCGCTGTCGTATTTCACTCAGAAATCTATCTCACCTTACCGTTATTGTCTCGCTATGAAGAGGGGAAAATCATGGGGGAGATATTTCGTCGTTTTACCTATTGGGTGTACTTTATGAGTGTGGTTATCGCAGTGTATGAAGTCTCACGCTACAAAGTGATGCAGATTGATAAGATTTCTATTTTAAGTGCCTTAGGTTCTCTGGGAACATTGTTGCTATTTAGTGCGGTTTATACCCCGAAAATTTTAGAGTATCAAGCGCGCGGTGAAGCGGCGATTGATGGATCGTTTGAGGCATTACACAAAGCAAGCGAAATCGATTTTAAAATATTGTTAGTGATGTTATTAGTTCTTTTTTCGCGTAGAACTTATCTATTGGCGGTAAAAAAATGATCCGATTTGAGAACATAACGAAACGTTTCGGCAAACGCGAGATTCTCAAAGGGGTCACTCTTGAGATTGAAAAAGGTAAAACCACGGTAATCTTCGGAGTATCAGGGGGCGGTAAATCGACGATCATTAAGCACATGGTTGGGTTACTCAAACCCGATAGCGGAACGATCACCTATAAGGGCTCCCGTATTGATAATGTTGATGACGCAACATTGCAGGAGATACGGAAAAAAATAGGATTTCTCTTTCAAAGCGGTGCCCTTTTTGACAGCATGAACATTCGCGATAACGTTGCATTCCCGATGGTTGAACATCAAAAATTGACCCTCAAAGAACTCGATTATAAAATCGATGAAAAACTGACAATGGTTGGGCTTGATCCTAAAATTGTAAAATCTCTTTACCCCGAAGAGCTGAGTGGCGGGATGCGTAAACGGGTAGGGCTTGCTCGTACCCTTGCCCTCGAACCGGAAGTTATTTTGTACGATGAGCCGACATCGGGACTTGACCCTGTCACCAGTGACTTTATCACTCAAATGATTTGCAGATTACGTGATGAGATCGGGATGACCTCGGTACTCATCAGTCATGATATCGCCGAGAGTTTTAAAGCGGGAGATAATTATGCAATGCTATTTGATGGTGTAATTGTCGAAGCCGGAGATAAAGAGTCGTTTCGTAATTCAACCAATGCCGTGGTACAACAGTTTATCCACGCACGCTCCGAGGGACCGATAGCGTTTCATTAATCTCTGCCGTCATTCCGTGCCGCGACACGGAATCTATGTTCTTGCCTTTTTTTATTCCCCTCAAAGATTATCTTTTACAAATTAACAGATTTGGTGTTTATTTAGTAAATATCAAGCTCTTATATATATAATGTTTGTTGAATAAATAGTTAGATTACAAAAGGATATGTTTTGGGGAAAGGCACTTTAAGAAATAAAGTTTGTTCATGTGGAAGTGGAAAAAAGTTTAAAAACTGTCATGAAAAGAAAGAAAGCCAAGAAAAAATCAAGCTTTATGAGATTGAGAATGATATGCGTGAGACATATAGTCATCAAACTTGTATGGTAGCGGATGAACTTAAGTGTGATTGTACAAAAAAAATTATCAAAGCTCATACGGTTTCAAAAAGTAGTAATTTAAAACAAATAGCTGAAAATGGGCATGTGTATGGTTTTAAAAAGAGTATTATGGCATTAGATTCTAATGATGGCAAATTTCCTGTAGAAAAAATAGGTATTAATAAAGCGTCAGTTTTTAATGGTTTTTGCAGTAAACATGATAAAGAGCTATTTGCTATTATAGAAGATAAGGAAATAGTATTTTCAAATGAACAAATATTTATTCTAGCATATAGAGCAATTTCAAGGGAACTTTATTTGAAATATCGATCGACTGAAAATAATCAAAATATGTTTGATTATGACAAAGGGGTTAAAAATGTTTTATTGCAAAAAATGTTTCATGATATGGTAAAACAATTTTCAGAAGGAATAAATTTAGCGGTAAGAGATTTAGAAATTATAAAAAATAATTATGATAATTCACTAATAAATCAAGATTATGAAAACATTAAATATTATATAATTATTATTGATAGTATTCCTGAGGTTATGAGTAGTGGATGTTGGATTCCAGAAGTCACTTTCAATGGTGAAAAGTTAGTTGATTTTAATGATAAGAATAAGCAGTTTAATTCAATAACAGTTTCAACAATTGCACTTAAAGAAAATGCGGGAGCTATTGTCTTTTCATGGGATGATAGAATTCCTTGCCCTGAATGTTTCCAGTTCCTTAAAAGTTTAAATGAAATTCCAGATAATAATAAGGGAAATGCTATTTTAAAATGGATGTTAGAATGTAATGAAAATATATATTTTTCACCTAAATGGTGGGATAGCTTGGATAAAAAAATACAAGAATTGTTAGTAGATGATATGAGCAATATTATGAAGTTGCAATTAGACTTAACTAATTATCATAAATATGAAGGATGTGTTAATTGGAAGATATTGGAAATTAAAACTAATCTAGTTTTATGAAAATCTAACAAAACCTTGCGTCGAACCTAATCAGTCGGTTAAGTCAAAAATACGGTCTGGCGTTAAGTGTTAAATAAAAAAATGCTGGAATAGGTGTGCATTGTCAAGCACGGTATGACAAAGCGGTTCATTAACCTTTTAGAGGGGAAGACCGTACTTTAGACGTGATGTATCCGGTGATGACATAATGGTGGATATACGCTCTAAAATGGCATTCACCCGCACCAAATATTCAGATAATATAGTACTATACTTATCGGCACCTGTACTATTAACTTCTAACTCTCCTAATATATCCATAAGTGAACGGATAAAATCGCGATGCTTCAAACAGTTTTTGCATACGGCAGTATTTGAACACATTCCTGAATTCATCGTAAAATAAGCCTCTTCCGTCGCAATACTGAGCTTGGTAAAATAATCGCTCTTTGATCCATCGGGGAAACTAAGGAGGACTTGGATTTCGCGAAACTGAGCTTGAGCCTTTTTGATTATATTTTCCACTGTTTTATCCTATGAATATAAATTTAATTATTATAACTCAAAAATGTAAAAATGCAATGAAAAAATATTATTTTATATGTATAAGTATTTATAATAAATAGGGTGTAAGGAGCGGTTATAGCGAGTGAACAGGAGATTATCTCCCCCCAAATTTCTTCGTCCACCACTCCTGAGGCGTGAGTGTTTTTTCTCGTAAATGATCTTCATCAAAATTAAATTCGTATTGGGAACAGTATTCTAGTAAGGTTGCGTAGGCTTCATTGATTTGAGTACTCATGGCGTGAGCCGTAGCCGTATCATCAGGATGTTTATCGGGGTGCCATTGTTGCATCATGTTTTTGTAGCGGATTTTGATGTCGGAGAGGGTAGCTTTGTCGCTCAGACCAAGGAGCGTTTTGGCCTTTATGAGCGTGTCAGAGGAGAGCATGGAAAGAGGGGTTAGTCTCTTTGTTGACGCATGAATGTCGGTACGTCTAAGAAGTCTTCGGTATAGTCACCGTTGGCAACCATAGCAGGGCGAACCACAACACGAGGTTTAGCAATGCTAGCGGCTGCGGCAACTGTCTCTTTGTTTTCGAATTCAGAGTTATTGATCCCTAGAGAGGCTTTTTTCTCAAAACCGGTAGCGACAAGGGTAATACGGATGAAATCTTTTGCTAATGACTCATCGGTAGTGGTACCGAAGATAACATCCGCTGATTCGTCCACACTATTATGGACAACATCCATAGCCGCAGAGAGTTCCATAAACGGAAAATCAGGGTGCATACTGAAGTGTACCAATACACCGAGAGCACCGTTAACTGACATGTTATCAAGCAACGGTGATTCGATAGCATTTTTGATCGCTTCGTAGGCTGCATTTTCCCCTTTGTATTCGCCAACACCCATGAGAGCCAAACCACGGTGGCTCATAACAGTTTGTAAGTCGGCGAAGTCAAGGTTGATGTCGTTGTCGCCACTGGCGAGGATAACACCCGATGTTCCGCTAACAGCGCGAGCAAGTACGCTGTCAACGATTTTAAAGCTCTCTTTGATTCCGAGTTTCGGATCGATGATCGAGAGGAGTTTATCGTTCGGGATAACAACGATACAATCGGATTCGTTTTTCAACTCTTGAAGACCGTCTTCAGCAAGTTTGAGACGTTTTTTACCTTCAAATGAGAATGGTTTAGTCACAACCGCGATGGTCAATGCGCCGACATCTTTAGCACATTTAGCGATGATTGGAGCTGCACCTGTACCGGTTCCGCCGCCAAGACCTGCCGCTACGAAAACGATATCCGCACCTTGCAATGCACGTGTTAAATCTTCATAGCTTTCAATAGCAGACTCTTTGCCTACTTCAGGTTTCATCCCTGCACCCAACCCTTTGGTGAGTTTCGCACCGAGTTGGATTTTGGTTGCGGCTGAGCCTTGTTCCAATACTTGAGCATCGGTATTAGCGATGATGAGTTCAATACCGGGGATTTGCTCTTTGAGCATATATCCGATCATATTACCGCCGCCGCCGCCGACACCGACTGCTACGATACGTGCTCCGGTTAGTGTTGTTGATTCTTCAATTGAAAATGGTTCCATGCTTGCTCCTTGACGTGATTAAAATAGTTGAGTTGCCCAATTCCAAAACTTGGAAATCGGGTTTGGTTGATCGCTTTGGACTGACTTATTGGAGCCAATATTGACCATTTTTGCAGTTTCCGCAATTTTCTCTTCCTTTACCGGAGGCGTTGGTGCCATCGGTGTAGGAATAGGGGTAATCGGTGCTGCGATTGGGTCTAATTTCGGTGCTTCTTCGCTGAGTGATCCTGCGTGAGCGGCAGAGTCTTCACTCGCATGGCGCATACGACGGTTGACATCGATTTCGTATGGAGTGTAACCATCCGCCATATATTTGATCAATCCGACAGCACCTGAGTACGAAGGATCTCTTAGGGTATCAAAAAGTCCGCCGACATCGGTCGGTTTTGCAAGACGAACCGGCATGTTGTCTAAAATAGCAACCGCGAGTTCGCGTAACCCTTCGATTTTGGTAAATCCACCGGTGAGGACAACACCTGCACCCATGTGTTCTTTAAGACCGCTTTTTTCAATCGACTGAGCGATAATCATCAAGGTCTCTTCGACACGTGCGTAAATAACGTTATGAACCACTTCGAGAGAGACTTCATGGCTTGATGTTTCATCCCCGATAACCGGAAGCTCGATCAGATCATTACTCGGTGCGTAGAGTGAACCGTAGGTGATTTTAACATTATCCGCCGTGTGAAGCGGGGTGTGCAATGCCATAGAGAGGTCATTGGTGATGTGATTGGAACCGACTCCTAAAAAGTCGTTATAACGGATAGCATGACCGGAGTGGATAACAATGTTACTGGTATTTCCACCCATATCGACAACGGCGGCTCCGAGCTCTTTTTCATCCGCATTGAGAACAGCGATAGCCGAAGCATAACCGCTTAAAACGACGCTTTCAACATCAACACCTGCCGCTTTAACCGCTTTGCGAAGATTGTTGAGATTGCTTTTTTGGGTCGTGATGATATGTGTTTCTACTTCAAGACGAGCGGCATTCATCCCCAATGGATCTTCAATAAAATCTTGATCGTCAACTTTGAAGTTGTACGGGAGGGCATGGAGGACTTCAAACTCATTCGGGATATTGGCGTTATACAAAGAGGTGTGCATAACACGTTGAATCTCGTTGAGGGTAATCTCTTTGTTCGGGATATTAACGATACCGCTGGAGTTTAAACTTTTAGTGTACGCACCGGAGATGGTGACGATAGCACTGCGAAGTTCTGTACCGGCGACCCGCTTGGCATCATTGAGCGCACTTTTGATCGATTTGGATGCAAGCTCAATATTGGTGATGCTCCCTTTGCGAAGCCCTTGTGCTTTTGAGATACCGGCTCCGATTATTTGTGCGTTGTTGTCATCATCGATTTCCGCGATGAGTGCACAAACTTTGGTTGAGCCGATATCAATGGCTAAAACGGTTCGTTTCAAATTCAAATCCCCTCTACATAGATTTCAACTGGGTACTTGCTCTCAAGTGCTTTAATCAGCCCTTGATCCAACAAGCTCCCTTTGAGCTTCAGCACGGCATTTCCATCCGCTAATGTTTTATCTTGAAGCAACTTTTGTTCCAAAACGTTATACATAATAACATTTCCGCTCTCTAATGTGATAAAACCTTGTTTTTGTTTGGATGCAAACAATTTAGTCAAAAACTCTGACCCCTCAGGTGCGCTTAAACCGGCTATTTTAGAGCTGTCTTTGCGTGTTATAAAATCAGAAGATGTACCACTGAATGTTTTATAACTGTTTTGCGCTAACTCTTGAAGTTTGGTTTTTTTGGCTTCAGACATATAAAGAGCGATAACATTGGTTTTAGCCTCTTCATACGTTTTGGTACGTTCTGGATTCATTTTATCAAGTTTGATAATGACGTATTCATTGCTGACTTTACGTGGCTTGAGGAACGGTTTTTGATCGTTAAGGGTCGCAATTTCTTTGGTAAGCTCAGGGTCAAAAGGAGAAGCTTCCGCCGTAACGGTTGCTTTTTGGGCAGTCATTCCCGATTTGAGCGATCCCTTTTTGTAATCGATGTAGAGACGGAGTGCTTCTTTTTCGGTTGCTTTTTCATTTAAGGCAGTGACAATCATCGGCTGTGCATCGTTCAAACTCAACACTTTCCCTGTCGCGTCTTTGAGCATTTGTTTGTTCATATCATAATAGTCACCGATCTCTTTTGCAGAAGGGGTAGAGGTGATTGGTTTTTGGGTCACATAGCTCACGTCATAGCTTGGAGAGGTTTTAAATTTTTGTTGGTTCTTTTCCCAAAGTGCTTTGAGCTCGGTTTCAGTCGGGGTGAGTGAAATCATACTTGGGGTGAGAATTTTATAGTTGATCTTATCGGCTACTCCGAGTGCATTTGCAATCGCGTTTTCTTCAATCGCTTTATTCCCTGAGGCTAAAAGATAGAGCGTTTTTTGGATCAACAACTCTTTTTTCATCGACTCTTCATACTCTTTAATGCTTAGATGATTTTGTTTTAATGTTTCGGCGTACGCGGCTTTATTAAATGTACCCTCTTTGGCAAAAGCCGGTTGCGATTTGATGACGTTCCATAACTCTTCATCGGTAATGACCATCCCATAGCTTTTTGAGAGATTGAGCACTAATGCTTGATTGACGAGTTGACGAAGTGCTTGGCGTTGAAGGCCGAACTGCTTTGCTTGTTTCTCGTCAAATTTCCCTTGGAAAAGTTGATTGTATTGGTTAAAAAGGTTAGAGTAGCTTTTTTGCAATTCAGCTGAAGTGATCGAAATACTTCCTACTTTGGCAACGGCTCCCGCTTTGTCTCCATAGTTATATTGTCCCCATCCGACGAATCCGGCTCCGATAAAAGCGATGGTAGATATCCAGATTGTGATGACCAAGTATTTTCGGTGACGCTGCATCCAAGTAATCATATTAAACGATCCTGTTGTAAAATTCAGATATTCTATTCACTTTAGCATTAAACTTGGATGAAAATAGGTCACGACTAACAGATGTTATCATAAAATAATGCAAATTTAGAGGTTTTTCATGAATAATTTAGAGATAGCGTCGAGAGATTTGAATGTTTTGTGGCACCCGTGCACCCAAATGAAAGATCATGAGACGATCCCCCTTATCCCCATTGCCAAAGCCGAAGGGGTATATTTGGAAGATTTTGAGGGGAATCGGACGATTGATGCGATCAGCAGTTGGTGGGTCAATCTTTTCGGGCATTGCAACCCCTATATCAACCAAAAGATCAAAGAGCAATTAGAGACACTGGAACATGTTATTTTGGCGGGATTCACCCACGAGGGGATCGTGAGACTTTCCGAGCGGTTAGTGGCACTTGCACCACAGGGGCTAACACGCTGTTTTTATGCCGATAACGGCTCCAGTGCGATAGAAGTGGCACTGAAAATGTCGTATCACTCACACAAAAATAGCGGAAAAGAGAAGGGGCTGTTTGTCTCTTTGAGTGAGAGTTATCACGGTGAAACACTGGGGGCGCTTTCGGTGGGAGATGTGGCACTCTATAAAGAGACCTATGAGCCGCTTTTGATCCGATCTATCCAAACTCCCTC
>NZ_JAFLKV010000132.1:0-2221 GCF_019163035.1 Sulfuricurvum sp. | reverse complement strand
CACTCTATAAAGAGACCTATGAGCCGCTTTTGATCCGATCTATCCAAACTCCCTCTCCTCGCGATCAGAGTATGGAGGCAGCGTTGGAAGCGGCACAGTCGTTTAAAAAATTACTCCAAGAACGAAGTGATGAGATTGCGGCATTGATCGTGGAGCCGTTAGTGCAAGGGGCAGGGGGGATGAGGATGTATCATCCGATCTTTTTGAGCGAAGCTAAACGGTTGTGTGAGGAGTTCGGTGTCCATTTTATCGCCGATGAGATTTTGGTCGGGTTCGGTCGGACAGGGAGTATGTTTGCGTGTGAACAAGCCAATATAACACCTGATTTTTTAGTTCTTTCCAAAGGGCTTACGGGTGGCTATTTACCGCTCTCAGTTGTACTAACAACCGAGAGTGTGTATGGGTCGTTTTATTGCGATTATAATCCTATCCGCTCTTTTTTGCACTCACACAGTTATACGGGAAATGCGTTGGCCTGTGCGGCGGCAAACGCGACGCTCGATATTTTCGAATCGGAAAACACCATTGAGAATAACCGCAAAACCATTTCCCTCATCGCCCAAGAGCTAAAACGTTTTGAGTCAGTGCCGAGGGTTAAAGAGGTGCGTCAATGCGGGATGATCGCGGCAATCGAGCTGGAGGGGTTTGATCCGCGTGAGCGAATCGGGTTGAAAATTCATCAGCACTGTATGACGCAGGGGGTTTTAATCCGTCCTCTGGGAAGCATCGTTTATGTGATGACCCCCTATGTGATTACACCTGAGGAACTCACAAAAGTTTTTGATGCGATTATGTCGGCATTGAAGAGTATTTAAAGGTGTTATTAGCGCGCTTAGGCTATCATAAGGGCTATTAAACTCAAAGGTACGTACGTGCAAGAAATTCCCCATATCCCTGTTTTGTACCGAGAAGTGATCGAAGCGTTTTCTCCGTGTAAAGAGGGGATTGTTATCGATTGTACGATGGGATACGGCGGGCACTCTTCCCTTTTGTTGGACAATAACTCCGCACTTTCTTTGATCGGGATCGATCAAGATCCCACCGCCATCGCCTTTTCGAGTAAACGGTTAGAGCCTTTCGGGAAGCGTGTCGAAATCCGTCGCGGACGGTTTTCAGAGGTGGCTCATGATGTAATCACCGAACACGGGGATAAAATATGCGGAATTTTAGCCGATATAGGGGTGTCATCACTGCAACTCGATCAGCGTGAGAGGGGATTTTCGTACGAGAGCGATACCCTCGATATGCGGATGAACCCCGATGCGCCACTGAGCGCGTACGAGGTGGTCAATGAGTACTCGCAGAGTGCTTTGGAGAGCATTTTACGAGAATACGGTGAAGTCACCAATGCTCGCAAAGTGGCGGAGACTATCGTCCAACGCCGCCCGTTTGCTTCGGCAAAAGAGCTTTCTAACGCCATTTTTCATCTGATGCCGAAGGGGAAAAAGATCCACCCATCGACACTGGTGATGCAGGGGATTCGGATCGAAGTAAATGATGAACTGGGTGAGTTGACACGCCTTCTCGATGCGATCGAGAACTCTACGCTCAAAAAGCTTCGGGTTGCGATCATCACGTTTCACTCCCTCGAAGATCGGATTGTAAAAAACCGCTTTTCCAAATGGGGAAAAAACTGTATTTGTCCTGATGATGCGATGCGCTGTACCTGTGGAAATGACAATGCAATCGGCAAGGTGATTACCAAAAAACCGCTGATTGCCCAAGATGACGAACTTCGTGCCAACTCACGAAGCCGAAGTGCGAAATTACGAATATTTGAGATACGAAGAGATTGATACCCTATGAGCGATAAACTCGATATTTTAGAAGAGACACAGCATATCATCAGCCCAGATGATTCGATGGGTATCCTTTTTCTACGCAATGTTTTTGTCGGAATTTTTTTACTACTCGTAGTCGTATTCCCCAAAATCTTTATCAATACCCAAATCTATTTTAAAAGCCGTGACATCTCAACCCTCAGTCATGAACACGATGCCCTTTTGGAAGAAAACCGCCTCATCAAAGCGAAAGTTGAGTCATTGAAATATAAAAATCAAGTCTTGGATACGCTCTTTTAGACTATACGTTAATTCAAGTTTATTTCACTCAATATTCATCTTTATACTTTAATATGATTTTTTTGATCGTCCCTTTTTACTCCCATAAGAATTGTGGTGGTATAATCTCCGACTTAAAATGATCCTATGCAGAGTCAGTG
>NZ_JAFLKV010000006.1:27106-54750 GCF_019163035.1 Sulfuricurvum sp. | reverse complement strand
AATTTATTTTGTCTTTATATTTATGGATAATATCAAGTGTCCCATCGGTACTTCCACCATCTATGATTATGTATTCGATATTATCGTAGGTTTGATTTATAACACTTTGGATGGTTTTTTCAATATGTTTTTCACAATTATAGACAACAGTGATGATTGAGATAAGAGGTTTTTCTAGGTAAGAAATTTTAAAAATCTTATTGGCTAGTGAGCCGACTTGAGCATATTTTACATCACTTTGCATTGATGTTTCCAGCATTTTAACTTAATGGCATAATCATCAAATATTTCGCCTAAGACATCCAAAATACTTGATTTTTGCAATTCACTTAGTCTTTTAGAGCCTTTTTGAATCATTTCATTTCTCAATTCTTCAGAGTTCCTCAAAGCCATTAGATGATTTGCCAAACTTTCTGAATTTTTTAAATTGCATAGTAATGCACCATTACCTACTTGTTCTCGTAACCCATCTAAATCTGAATAGACTACAGGTGTTCCGATGGCGAATGCTTCAAGCGGTGGAATATTTGTTGGTCCAAAATAGCTAGGCATAACCATCGCAAGTGCATTTTTGTACAATGAATAAATCTCTTCATTAGGGGCAAATCCAATATATTTTATTAATTCATTAACCCCACAATTATGTGCATATTCAAGCACATAATTTAGATTGCCCTTATTAGAGCCACTAAAAATAGCTGTAAGGATAATCCCTTTTGATTTTAAAATAGCAATAGCATCGATAATATAAACATGATTTTTATGCGACCAAAACTGTGCAGGATAGTAAATATAGTCGCTTTGAATTTTATACTTTGTTTTAACATTAATATTGCTATCTACGAACGCATTGACAGATGGTGCAAAGGGAGCTATAAAAACACGATTCTCATTAACGCAATATCTTTGTACTACATTATCTTTTCCTAGTGAACTATCTACTAAAATAGCAACAGCTTTTTTTAGGCTTTTTGTATAAAGTAACTCTCTATTTTCGAATTCTCGAAAGTAATTTACTTCTGGAAATTCTGGTGTATCCCTGTGGCATAAATCCCAGAGAGTGATAATATAATTATGCGTTTGTAGTTCAAGTGAGAGGAAAGAAGGTGTTAAAAAATAAACTAAATCAATATTATTAGCGTCAAGTGCTTTTTCGAACAAAGATTTAATCTGTACTTTTCTAGCGAATGGGTGATAAATCTCAAGGCGATTAATAAATTTAATGACTTTATCGATTAACTTACTTTTAATATGAATGGCTTTAAGTCCATAGAGTTCTAAAATATTTTTATTTTCTTCAGAAAACACGAACGCTATAATATAATATCTATTAATTATTTGAAGTTCTAAAATAGTTGAAATTTGTTGTTGATATCCACCACCACCTTGGAGGTTTCCTTCAAAAACTACGCCAATGTTCATTTCTTAAGCACCCAAACTGCATTCCAACTGTTAAAATTAGGATTTTTATCGCTCATCCACTCATGTTTTGCTTCAATTGAAAAGTTTACTGATTGGCAAATTAGTTCAAGTTCAGTATCGAAAAAATAGCGCATAGGATGAAACTCTTTTTTTTCTAATACTTCTTTTGTCTGTTTGTCTTCAATAAATACATTATAGTTGACATCAACAATATTTTGTTGAGGATGAAGGACTGGTTCAGCTATTCTAGTCACTTTTATAGAATTATTTTCCAATCGTTTAATTCTGGTGGTAGGTAGATCGGTAAGTACTGCCGGTCCGTACCAAAAATCAAAAATAAAAATACCGCCATCTTTAAGATGTTTTTTCGCCACTTCAAAAGCTTTTATAAGATCTTGATTTGAATTTTGATAACTCATTACATGAAAAAGTGACACAACAACATCAAAAGTTTTATCAAGATTTAGTTCAGTAATATTTGAATGGCTAAAAATTAGGTTTTCTTCTTTTCCTTGGCGTCTTTGTTCTGCAATATTGAGCATCTCAGTACTCAAATCTATACCATGAACCCTGTACCCCTTTTCACACAATAGCTCCGCATGCTTACCGGTTCCACATCCCATATCTAGCAAAGTTAATGCTTTATCTGTATGAGCTTTAATTAGTTTATCAATATAATTTACTTCACGACTATAGTCTTTGTCACTGTAAAGTAAATCATAATATTGTGAATAAAGATCCCCAAATTGATTCATACTAGTCCTAAAAAAATAATTTTATTAACTCATGCAATATTATCAAAAAAGGTCTTTAATAAAAAAATGCTAAGTTATTGTTTATTGTAGGGCACTATTGCTTTAATTACGTTGTTGGTTTTTAGGTTCTTTAACTCAGCGATATCTTCAGGATGAGTTAATTCCCACTTTTCTTGTTCAGCTTGTAGGTTGCTAAGATAGTCTTCGATATTTTGATTTGTAAGTTTCACTCCAAAATCAGAAGGTACTGATATATTCTTGTCATTAAAAATTCGAGCAAATATCAATCTTGAAATTTTTGGCTTAAAATGATAACCATTTGTATCAAAATTATCTTTGTTAGCATTGATTGAATTAAACCCATAAAATGACCATACTTGTGCATTAGTATGTTTTAAAAGTAGTTTTACTGCATTAAAATATTTTTTATCAATTCCATGTTGATTATAAATGAAGTAGTTGTATTCATATTTTGGAAATATGATAAAGATATCATTTTTTTTACCAAGTTCAGCAACAGCTTTAATAGCAGAAAAATCTGGCTGATAATTTCTTAATTCTCCATCAACGGCGTCATGTTTGATTGCTTGAACTGTGAACGGATAATTTGTTGTATTTTCTTTTTTTTCACTAGCAAAGTAGTCTTTATGCAAAGTTTTTTTTATAATTATTTTTAGAGTAAGTAAGACTTCATCTAAACTAAATAAGTAATGATCTTCTTTTAGTATTTCATGGTACTGTTTTGCTCTATTAATAATTTCAGGTCTCTTTGCATAATCTTCATTAAGTGAAAAGTCATCAAATCCAGCAATAAAATTAGAGTTTTTTAATTTTACTTTTTTTAATACTTCGAACTCTTCTGCTATTGTTATACCTGAAATATTGATATTACATGTTGATTTGTTTGTATATTTTTCAGCAAGCAAAGGATTTATTCTCATTACTCTAGAGGTACCTACAAGAAAATAACCTGAACTTCTAACCAGTTTATTGTTTAAAACTATAGGTTTATTTGTATAACATAAATCACTGTCAAACTTATTTTTACGGTTATTGTATCCATAGGGGTCAAAAAAATAACACAATATTTGCAATAATATATAAACTATAGTAGTTAAAGATAAAGTATAAAGAACAGATTTTTTCATTTAAAACCTAAAATATAAGAATTCACTAACATGAGTTAATCCAATAATGGAAATGCTTAAAATAAATCCTGTGCTTATAGTATACGGAAGATTTGAATTGAATTTTTTGCTCCATTGACCAGAATTTTTCATTGTGACAACCAATATAATTATTCCAACAATTAATATCAAATCTTTATCATTCATACCATCTATATTGCTAAACAACTGTTCTTTAAACTTAACCCCATATGCTCCTAAAAAATTTAATTTTATTGCTAATTTTTGAGGCAATGCAATTCCACCGAAACCAAACATCCCACCAAGTACTTTCTCAACTGATGCAAGGTCTTTTGCTCTAAAAAATATCCAAGTGACATTGATAAAGTTAAACGTGATAAACCATCCCATCCATCCCCACATCCGTAGTCCTAAATCTTTCCAGATACGATGCAATACAATTGCAATACCATGCAGTGCTCCCCAGATGACAAACATCCATGATGCTCCATGCCATAGTCCGCCGATAAGGAAGACGGCAAAGAGATTATTATAGTTATGGTATCTTCCAACTTTATTACCACCCAGTGGAATATAGATATAGTCTCGCAAGAATCGAGAGAGTGTAATATGCCAACGTCTCCAGAAGTCTTGAATGTCTTTTGCTTTATAAGGAGAGTTGAAATTGATAGGAAGCCGTATATTAAACATCAGACTAATACCAATTGCCATATCGGTATAACCGCTAAAATCAAAATAAAGTTGAAGTGTATAACTAAGACTCGTTGCCCATGCTTCAACAAGATTAAGGGTAGTTGCTACATCAAATCCAGTGTTTGCGCAATCAGCAAACGTATCAGCTATTACGACTTTTTTAAACAATCCGATAGAGAAGAGAAATAATCCAACGGCTATATTTCGCCAACGCACTGCCCAGTTCCACCTATTGATAAATTGGGGCATCATCTCAGAGTGATGCAGTATTGGTCCAGCTAGTAAATGAGGGAAATAGGTAACAAAGAGCATATAGTTAAGTAGGTCATACTCTTTTACCTTCTCTTTATACGCATCCACCAAAAAGGCCATTTGGGTAAAAGTAAAAAAGCTGATTCCAAGTGGAAGGATAATATGGTGTAATGGTGCATCGGTGCCAAAAAGTCCATTGAAGTTATCGAGTAGAAAATCTGTATATTTAAAATATCCCAGAAGAAGAATATTGAAGAGTATACCAAAGATAAGAAGCTCTCTTTTTGAGACTTTTAAGGGTTTATCATTAGCCAGTGCCGATCCTACAAAAAAGTTTACAAATATGCTTCCTAGCAATAATGGTATATAAACAATATTCCAATAGCCATAAAAAAAGATACTTCCACCAACTAACCAGACTTTGGATCCTAGAATCAATCTTTGTCTCAAGAGCCAAAAATAGCCCAATAGCATAACAGGTAAAAAAGCAAAGATAAATGTATATGAATTAAAGAGCATTTGGTGGAATCCTAAAGAATGTAGATAGCCTATCCGCCCTATTTGGCTTAAACGTAAGGTTTGGGCTTCTTCCGATAATAACCAAGGATCTCATCATTTTCTCTATTCTTTCAACAAACGTAATTTTAATTTAAAATTTCATGCATAATTTTTGAAACTTCTCGTATCTGCTCTTTTGTGATAGCTATACCACTGGGAATATAAAAACCTTTTTCGTAGAGTTTTTCACTATTGGGTAAATTATTATCCAGAAAGAGTCCCATTTTATTGAATACTGGTTGCTTATGCATTGGGTAAAAAAATGGTCTTGTTGCGATTCCTTTAGCTCCTAATTCTTTCATCACTTCTTTTGCTGATTTGGGATAATTATCTTTGAGAGTGATGGCAAATACCCAATAAATATTGTTTGCAAAATTTTTTTTTATAATAGGAAGATTTACGGCTTTAATATCTGAAAGTAGCTCTTGATACATATTTCCAATCCATCGTTTTTTAGCAACGAATTCATCAATACGTTCGAGTTGTGCTACACCAAGTGCTGCTTGAATATTTGTCATTCGCAAATTCCATCCGAGTTCTTCATGTATAAATCGTTTGTTACCATCGGGTGAAAAGCAAAGATTTCTAAGACTTTTGCAGCGCTCATATAATACTTCATCATCTATAAGCACCATTCCTCCTTCACCAGTTGTAATATGCTTGTTTGGATAAAAGCTAAAGATACTAATATCTCCGAAACTGCCACACATTTTACCATTATAAGTTTGTCCATGCATTTCAGCTGCATCTTCAATGATTTTTAAATTGTATTTTTTTGCCAGTGCTAGTATGTGACACATATCAACAGGGAGACCATAGATATGCACTATCATGATCGCTTTTGTATTAGGAGTTATTTTCGCTTCGATATCTTCGATTTTCATATTAAAAGAATCATATTCACTATCGACCAGTACTGGTTTGGCTCCTGATTTGACTACGGCTTGACCGCAAGAAATGATTGTAAAACTAGGCATAATGACTTCATCACCGTCTCCAATCCCAAGAGCCTCTACGGCCATTTCAAGAGCTGCAGTGCCATTTGTCACAGCTACAGCATACTTGCGACCGACATAGCTTGCCATTCCCTCTTCAAACTTTTTGATAAAAGGACCCTCTGAACTAATCCAACCTGTGTCGATGCATTCATTGAGGTATTTTTTTTCATTTCCATTTAGTAGGGGTTCATTTACTGGAATCATTTATTGACCTTTATTTGATCTTTACTAATCGGTTCAAATCGTATTTTATCCATTTCTCCAGCGTATGGACCTTGTTTGACCTCAATGATTTCACTCTCTTCTATCATCTCAAAACCATGCCCACCATAAGCAAGTAAGATCACATCACCTGTGTTTAAAATTGTACTTTCAAGATAGTTTTTTTCATCATCATAAAAATCTACACGAACTACCCCGCTTTTGATAAATAAAACTTCTTTAGTAAACTGTACTTCTCGAACTACTGCATTATGTACATGAGGGGGAATAACATAATCTTTTGGACGTTTCATATAAGCTAATTGTTGGGAAAAGTCATCCGGAGTAAAGAATTCTATCCCATCTTTTTGAAAATTTCTACGGATGATAACCGATAGTAATTTACTATTATGCATAATTTCCTGGATCATTTGTTTAATCTTTCTATGATTTTTTTTGCTTCTTCCACTAAACTATTTAAACTATTGTGTTTTGCGATGAAATCATAGCAGTTATCAGCTATTTGTTTTGAAAAAGTTTTATCGTTGATTAACCTGATGACTGCTTTGGCAAAATCATTTGGAGTATCTGCTATCAAAATATTTTTTTCATTTTCTACGGGTATTCCTTCTGCGCCTAAAGTAGTAGAAACGATAGGAATTCTGCACGCTGCTGCTTCCATAATTTTGAATCGTGTACCTGATTCAAATTGAAGTGGCACAAGTGACACATCCGAATTACATAGATAAGGTAGGACGGATGGCATTTTCCCCATAATGCTTATACTTGCATCATTAATATCCACGAGAGTTTCTTTTGATCCATTTCCAACTATGTAAAAATGGATATTAGGAATTTCATGTTTGACTAAAGGAAAAATATCGTTTATAAACCATCGAGCAGCTTTATCCATTGCACTTTTTGGGCCAAAAGAACCGGCTAAATAAATAGCAGGATTTTTAAATCCGTTTGGTTTTTGTGGCGGATATTTATATGTATCCATATCAATTACATTTGAAAATAACATAATGTTGTTTTTATCAGCTGCCAGATTGCTGTAATATTCTGCATCTATACCGGATACAGCAGTAGTTATATCGCAAAGATTGACCCATTCCGCTTCTTCTGCTTCCTTGGCTTTTCCATCTGCATTTATTTTTGCGATTCGACTAGGATCTTTTTCATAAGGAAGCTCTCTAAGGACAAAACGTGACCATACACTATCTGTGTCGCATACTACTTTAAGTGAAGGTCGCATAGTTTTAATTTTTTGTATTAGATCAAAAGAAATATTTCCATATCCAAACCAAAGAATATCAATCTTTAGCGCATCAACCATACTTAATAGATACACGGCATCATCAAAAAAAGTTTTTTTATAAATTCGTTGTAGTTTTCGAATATATCGATTGTTAGATAAGTTTGCAACAGAAGGAGTATAAAAAAAATCTTTACAAAAAGATCGATAAAATTTTTCAGCAACATCGCCGCCCATTGCTTGTTGAGGGTTTCGTGAAATAATATACATATTTGATATTTGAGAAAGAGCCTTAATAGAGTTTTCAACTCTTAGCTGGGGACCTCCGGCTGCTGGATGTTCTAAGACTGGAGATGTAAATAATATATTCATTTTGTTCCTTTTAACTTTTTTAATTCATGTTCTAGCATTTCGATTATCATTTCGTTAAAATCTTTTGTTGGTTTCCATCCTAAATATGAGTTCGCTTTTTTGCAATCACCTTGCAATGGTATAGTTTCATTGGGACGAAAATATTGTGGATTAATTTTTAAATACTCTTTATAATCTAAATCAAAATATGAAAAAGCAATATCGAGAAAGTCTCTAACACTATGAAGCTTTCCTGTAGACAAAACAAAATCATCGGCATCACTATGATTTAATATTTTATGCATTCCTTGCACGTAATCAGGTGCATAGCCCCAATCTCTCTTTGCATCAATATTACCTAATTCGATGGAATATAAAAGACCGAGATGAATTTTAACAGCAGATGAGATTATTTTTTTGGTTACAAACTCATATCCTCGTCGAGGTGATTCATGATTAAAAAGTATGCCTGTGCAAGCGAAAATCCCATGTTGTTTTCTATAGTTTCTTACTAAATGATAACTTGCAAGTTTTGATATCCCGTAAATCGAACGTGGATTAAATTTTGTGCTTTCGTTTTGAGGACAAGTATCGGCATCCCCAAACATTTCACTTGAACCCGCAAAATAAAATTTACATTCAGGACACAACTCTTTTATACTAGATAAAAGATAATGAGTTGAATTAAAATTTGCAGATAAAACGGATGATTCATCATCAAAAGAGTAGCTGACAAAACTGGAAGCGGCTAAATGATAGCATTCATCTGGAAGTACTTTGGAAATCACTTTGTAGATAGATAAATGATTGTCTATCGATCCAAGATGCAAAACTATTCTATCAAGGATGTGTAATATATTACTTAGTTTATGTTCCTTGTCTTCTAGGGATTCCTGTTTTATGAAGCCATGAACTTCATATCCTTTGCTGAGTAATAACTCAGCAAGATAAGAACCATCTTGACCTGATATTCCGGTAATTAAGGCTATTTTACTCATATTTTTTCGGAGACTTTCTGTATTAATCTATCTATTTTTTTGCCAAATTTCTCGAAATAACCTCTTGGAATGGAAGGTGTGTAAAATTTTATATTCCATATTGTTTCAGCTTTTTTAAGTCTTATAGTAAGTGGTTCTTCGGAAAATGTGATAGATGTGCTTAGGTTAAATGATTTTGTTTTTTCTAGAGATTTTAAAAGTGATATTGCATATTCTTCAGATAGTTTTTTTACAACTCTTTCTGTTTCATCATCAAACTTGTGATTAAAGTGTTTTGATAATTTACCATTATATGGAGAAGGAAACCCGCTAAAATGAAAGATTTTCAGATATTCTCCAGTTTCAGCTAGAATTATTTTTTTATTTTTTTGCGTAAGCGGCCTTTCATGTAAATTCCAATATGCAACATTATAACTTTTTGAATTGATTAAGCCTATACTATCTTTATCCATCAATGGCAATATACTAAGCCATATCTGATCAGCATACATTCCCATGGAAGGAGCAACAAACCAATAGGTTTTCGTAGTACTTTTCAGCCAATTTAATATAGATTCTAATTTTTCAGATTTATTTACCAAAATCAATCCACCATTAATAAAACCTGAAATAAAAAATTCCAAATTCTCTGGGGCAACTTCTTTGTCCATAAAATTTAATATATGAGGCGATAAATTTACTGCAAAATTATTATTAAAGATGTCTTCAATATTGGAATAAAAAGATACATCAGCATCTACATATAAACAAGTTTCATTATTAAGAGTAAAAATAATGTAGTAAAGAGCATATATTTTTGCAATACAACTAAATTCTAAAATATTATAATATTTAATTACAGTTTTTATATTTTCTATGTGAATTATTTCATCAATAAAAATTATTTTAATATTATTGTTTTCTATTTTATTCAATGTACTATCATTATCATTTAAATAGACATCCAATAATACGATAGAGACGGTAATGTTTTGATTATAAATATGTAGTGCTTCAGCCATTGAAATGGCATAGTGAATATAGTCTAGTGTACAAACAGTAACAATATTGAAATTATTTTTTATCATAATATTTTCCAATTACTTTTTCTGTATAATTATTATTAAAGTCAATATTTATTTTTTTTGAAATCTGTTGCATTTTAGATATATCAAAACCATTTGCATAACTTTCTTTCTCTATAATAGAAATAATGGCTTTTTTATCAATTAGATTTTCAATAATATTGACTATGTCAAGTACTTTTGTGGGCTTATTTGATCCAATATTTATCTCTGTTGCAATACATTTATCCTTGAGAGTAAACATCACAATTTTAACCACATCTTCAATATCGATAATGTCTCTATATGCATCAGACCAAATTGAAATAGGGACAAAACTATTGATTCTATCATATAAATAGTTTATTAGATTAGATTTATTTCCACCTCTTCCTATTACTTGAGGCAATCTAAATATTATGTAGTTCGCACTTTTACTTTTTATTAAATTTTCCATTTTGATTTTATGATTTGTATAGGCACTATTCTGCATTCCTTGATCGAATATAGAACATGTGCTAAAATATACAATTATTTTATCTAGATGTTTATTGATGGCATTAATTAATAGTTTTTTTTCTTTACCAAAAGCTACTGATGATGTTTCACAGGAATTTGAGACACCACTGGCAAAAATTAAAACGCTATTATCTTTCTCTAAAAAAGAAAAAGCATTAGCAATCATTCCATTTCCAATTATCATAATTAAATTCTTAAAATATCATGTATTTTATTAGTTAACATAGGTTTATGCATTATTTCATTTTCTCAATATAAAAGATATTTCTTGAAATGGGTGTAAAAATGATAGCACAGAATTTTCATATTTAAATGAGTACTTAAGACATAGATTTGACAATATATTTCTGCAAAAAGTATTTTTTTCTTGTCTGTCTAAATATATATCGATTGAAGTAAAACCATAGTCCTTAAATCTATTTTGTGAATATATCCAAGTGCTTTCGCAAAAATAATCTAATGAATTTACTGTAAAAGCTCTAATATGGGTAGGGTCAATCCATGCCCACGAAGATCTAAAATAAGGGCAATGAACAACAAATAAGCCACCTGGTTTTAGAACTCTGTGTACTTCATACACTAAAGTTATCAAATTTTCGACATGCTCTAAAACCTGAGTTGCAATAACTATATCAAAACTTTCATCTTCTATAGGCAAAGCTTCATTTAAATTACAGATGATATCAACACCAGGCAAATCAGCATGATCAAGCCCAATAGAGCCTTCTATTTTATTTCGTCCACATCCAATATCAAGTATTTTTTTAGCTTCAAAAAGATTGGAAGGAAAAGTTTTATTTTTCCAAAGCATAATCGACCCCTTCTAATAAATCTATTCTATCTGTTTTTTCTAACCATTCGGCTATAATATTAATATCAGTCATAAAAGTTTTTTTCGAGTTATTTGGTAAGTAAATAATATCATCGGATGCTTTAATGGTTTTTACACCATATCTAGGCTCTAATGTAAAAGAAGTAAGATGAAAAGGCTTACGTATAAAAAGAGTATGTGCATATTTTTTTGCTAACAATTTTTGTGTATCAGTTAACTTTGGAACTTCTTGGATATTTTTTAAAATTGAGATGTATTCTTCTTTATTTTTTGGATCAACGGTGAACCCATTTCCCTCATATCTCCCCGTACCTGCGCAGATTACTGTTTGGCCAAGAGCTGCCATCTCTAATCCAGAAGTTCCTCTCACAGTAATCCCATAATCAGCAAACTGAAACCAGCTATAAGGACTAATCCCATCGTTATCTGCCGGAATTATTCTTATATGCGGTGGAAGAGTGCCTATTGCAGACTCTATCAGCCTTACCTCTTCGTATTTACCATTTAACATACTATTTAATTCGCCTCGCCACAAATTGGATGGGTGTACTTTAACAAACCACTCTACATTATTATTTTCACAAGCTGCTTTCACACTTTCAATAAGCCATTCAGCGTAACTCGCGAATAAATCTGTACCAAAGAAAAAAAGTGAATCATATAAAATATGACTATAAATAATTGATACTTTTTTATTTTCGGGGATATTATATCTTTTTCGCATTTCTTCAATAGGAAGCATAAAAGTATTTGGTTGATTTCGTTTAGAGCGATGCCACTTGTTGCCATATCTATCTATAAAATTTTGTGACAGCTCCTTGTCTTGTTTTTCACTCCATACTAAGGATTGGGTATATTCAAAGCTTGATTTTGGAATTGATCCTTGATGAAATCTGTCATTTTTATTAGATAGGTGCAAAAATAAAATTGCATCATCTCTTACTGTCCCTGTTGTTCTTATAACATTTAATCCTGCAGTAATAGCAGAATAGTAGATTGCCCCATATTCTTCTAAAAAAACTTCTGCTGTTAAAAGAGCTTTTATATTGTGTCTTTTAAAAATTATGTCTGAAATAATCATATATTTTATTAATATTACCAACCACTTATTTACAAATGTTTTTACTTCATCTTTCTCTATTTCTATTAAACCTGTGCCAATATGTCTTGAATATGTCGATAGGGCAATTTGTCCTAAAGGAGATTTATTGTAATAAAAACATTTGTAATCTTCAAAAGATTGCAACTTTTGAATTGAAGCAATGGTATTTGTTGGTAAATCTGTATCAAATTCTTTATTTAAATCTTCATAATAGATTTTTTGTATAGGCATTAATGAATAGTATTTGTTTAATAGGGTATCTTTTTTATATGTTAGGACAAATAATTTATAGCCTTTTTTAAGTGCAGATAGTGATATCAAGGTCCAAATTTGTGCCCATGAAATGTTCATTCCTCTTCCTGAAACAATTAAAAGCGATTTATTTTCTCTTCCGCTAATGTTTTTTTTTGCTTCTTCTATGTATATAGCAAAATTTTTTGCATATTTTCTATAATCTTTTAAGGAGTTTATATTCTTTTTTATTAATGAGATTATATAAATTATTTTTCTTTTAATCTTTGTAATCATTCTTCAACTTCAATTAATTTTTTTTCTAGAATGGTTTCTAGAAGATATAAATCCATCATTGTATCAAGATTTACACTTCTTTCTTTTGGAAAATGAAAAGGCATTGTATGCTCAGTAAAAAAGCTTCTTTTGTTTTTAAGAGTTTTAACATCAGTCAAGTAAAATGCGCCATTGAGTCTATATACTTTAGGCAGTGATTGTCTTGGTACCATCGACTCTGTACCTAAATATGATAAAACAAATCCATTTTCAATTTTTTGGATTTTATTTGGATGTGGGTCATCATGTTCGGTGATGCTTACACATGAGTCAAAAATATCCATTCCTCTCTCAAATTGTTGAAATAAATCTGCAAGATCTTTTGAGCTACGTAATGGACTTGTAGTTTGTAAAAGTAAAATATAGGCATCATTTTCAATATTTTCAATATCAATGGTATGTAATAAAACGTCTATTGTTAATGCACTATCGGTTGCTAAGTCTTTTGGTCTTTTATTTTGTGTATTAACGTTAAGTCTCTTAGCGATTTCAAACATTTCATCGTCATCTGTAGAGATGTAAATTTTATCAATATAATGACATTTTTGTGCTAAGTTTACAGTTCGTTCCAAAATTGAAACACCATTGATCTTATAAAGATTCTTTCTTGGTATTCCTTTTGAACCTCCACGTGCTGGTATGATAGCATATATTTTTTTTCCCCTAATCATCTTTTCCTCCGTAAAAGTAACTTTTTTATAAATTTTGATACAAAAGGCCTTAAATACTTCAGGAAGATAATGAAATAAGCTTCTACATATTTTATTTTTTTATTGGCACGGAAAAAAATCGTAAATAATAAAATAAAGCTAGTTGATTTAAATGTTGAATAATCTTCATTAAGCTTTTGTACCATTGGTTTAAAATTAAGAGAATGTTTAGCCATTTTAAATCTTGAATCTACAATTTCTTCATATACATTTTCATTGTAAATGTTGTATTCTTCGGGTTTTAATTTTGGTTCTACATATTTATCATAAAGGGCTGTACCAAGTAATGGCACTGTAACACCGCATCCAACGACATCAGGAGAAATATTACTAAGAAGTTTAAATGTCAACTTTACATCTTCTTCTGTTTCACCTGGAATATTAAATAGTATATTGGCATAAGTTCTAATATGATGTTTTTTACATATCTGAAAAGCTTCTTCAATTTGAGTGATTTTAACATTTTTATTAATAGCTCGGAGCATATTTTCTGAGCCACTTTCAACACCAAAGTCTAATTGAATTAAACCTGCTTTTTTCATTAATGGTAATATCTTTTGATGTTTTACTACTAAATTTACTCTGGTTTCTGCAGCCCAAATTAGATTTAAGTTCCTTTCAATTAATTGATTACAAAAATCAATTGTTCTGTCTTCTAAAATCATAAAGCAATCATCAATTACATAGAATCCATCTATTTTAAAGTTTTTCTTTAAATATTCTAATTCATCAATTATTTGAGAAATGCTTCTATATCTCATTTTTTTTGCTAAAGGATTTAGAGTGCTTAAGTAACCAACAGCACAGAAGTCACAGTTGTATGGACAGCCTCTTCCTGTGAAAATTTGCACTCCACTTAAAGGTACCCATCTGATATGGTCTGTACTCGGATATGTATAAAAATTCATGTCAATTTTATCATATGCAGGCATAGGAAAATCAGCTAAATTATTTTCAATATTACTCATTGTTGATACAAATTCACGTGTCTTATTATCAATGTAAGCTATGCCTGGATTTGCAAGATAATCTTTATTTGAGGTATTTACATAGTTAATTATATTCAATAATGGATTTTCACCATCTCCTAAAACTGCAAAGTCAAAAACACTTCCTTCATATATAAATTCTTTAGGCCTTAAAGTGACATGTACGCCACCTATAATATTAATAATTTCAAAAGAACGTTTTATCTCTGTTGCTAATCTTGTAACATCTTCGTATTCGGCTGTGTAAGCAGCATAGCCAACGAATTTTGGCTGAAGTCTTCTAATTTCATTTAATACAAAACTTGTATAGGGGCTTTCTTTATGTTGTGATTTTTTAAAAAATTGAAAATCACTTTCTTTATAATCGATAATTTCAACTTTTATTCCACAGGATTCTAAGTATGAAGCTAAAAATAATAACGCAAAGGGCAAATAGTGGTGATGCTTTCTAGCTTCGGGAGATATTAAAACAAGATCACATTTTTTTGAATTAAACATGGGACACCTTTTTATAAATTCCGATCATTCTACTTCCAAGGTTGTTTTTATGTATATACTCCGGTGTAATAAAATCAAAAAGTCCTTTTGGATCACCATGTCCATGGTAAGGATATTCTCCGGACATATAGCTTTTAATATTGTCTATTTCAGTAATAACCGTTTCAAAAAAGACTTCTTTAAAACCGTTTAATTCAAATAGTTTTTTTAAACTTGCTGGGGAAAAATGGGATACATGTTTCCAATTAAATGTTGGAGACATTTCTCGGGATAGTTTTGTTATTAGTGATTCAACATTAGGAACCATGATGAAGACAAGCCCATCTTTTTTTAATATTTCTCTCATCGAGTTGACTATTCCAGCTAAATCATACAGATGTTCTAAGACATTCCAAAGTGAAATACAGTCGTAATCTTGACCGACTTTATTAATATCTAAGCTCTCAAATGTTGTGTTGATATATTTCAATCCTGGTTTCCCATCTGCAATATAGCCATCTGAATAGTTGCTGTTTGCATCGATGCCTATGCATTCTTGCCATCCATTTTCCTGAGCAATTTTCAAGAACAATCCGGTACCGCAACCCAAATCCATTATTTTGTTTTTTGACGGAGGATTTAATTTTTCTATTATCTTTAAACCATAGGTATATTTTATATTATCAATTTCTTTCTGTATCGGACTTTTATATATGTCAGATGCTGTACTGTCATCTGAATATATTTTAACCGCTTCGTCAAATTTAATGCGAGGACTCAAATACCGATGAGTACAATCTTGACATCTATAAATCTCGAGTCCCATCCGGTGTAAAAAAAATGCTCTATTATCGCTTCCACATACAGGACAATGGTCTACATCTTCCCATAATCCATTTTTTCTTTGATAGCGTTCATTTTCTGTATCGATTACAACTTTGGCGTGCTCTTTTATAAGTCCACCACTTGATGGCTTGCCTTCACCGGACCGATTGGTGTCTGCATGAAACTTTTTAGCACCGTACACCAAGTTTCCATCAAAACAATTCTTTATTTTTAGTCTTTCATCAAAACTATTGATGGCAAAATCCATATCTTCTCCATTTATCATTTTATAGCTAAAAAGCCCTCAAAGCTAACATATTTCATAACACTCATAATATCTTCAAAGCCAGCTCTTTTTAACATATCAATATTCCCCTGTGTCGAAAATGGCTCTAAAACACCTTTCAAACTTCGCGATTTAGTGACTATTTCCTCGGCATTATATCCTTGTTCTAGCTTGTATTCATTATAAAGACCGGTCATCATGTCTTGAAATCTTGCATCCGGGGCTCTTACTTTTTCAAATAGTAAAAAAGCTCCTCCCCAATTAAGAGATGCATAGATTTTATCTATTAGTTTTTGTCGGTCACTGGGTCTGATAAATTGAACCGTATAATAGGAGATTATCATATCGGATGGTTCAAATTCATAAGAAAGTGCATCTTCTGCTAGGAAGGTTATGTTATTTAAATTTTTTTTATTTTTTTTATTATTTGCCTGCTCTATCATTTCTGATACAGGATCTAACCCTACAAAATTAGCATTGGGCTTTGATCTGTTGTGGTTTGCCAATTTTGTTGTTAACTCTCCAGTAGAACAGCCTATTTCATAAACTACAGAGTCGTTTTTTATAAAATAGTCACTTATGTTGCAGATTAAAGTCTGTCCTTCTTTGTAGAACGGTACCGATTTTGAAACGTGATCGTCAAAACTTTTAGCTGTTTCACCGTCAAAACGCCAATTTGCATTTTCAGTTTTTATATTATCACCAGCATTTTTCATCTCATTGTACCTTTGAAGATTTTTTTATCTCAATCCATAAATGGCTTCCATGCCCTTTTTGCTCAATATATTTTTTATAAAAAGCATTGAAGACATCATCAAAAACTATATTATTTTTATTTCCTTTTGGTTTTTTTTCATTAAGCCAACCGATAAGATTACCTATATTATATTTATGAAAATATGAAATTTTAAATTCTTTTGCATTCGCTTTTTTTAAAATATAAGACATCGATTGTTCATTAAAATACCAAGAATGCGATATCCTAATAAAATAATCGAAAAAATCTTCACCAGCAAATCTACTTAGAATATCATTGTAATTTGGAGTTTTAATATACACTGTTCCTCCTTCAACTACTGAATCTAGCAATTCTCTGATGTGCTGCACGGGATCATCCAAATGCTCGATTACCGATAAGGATGTTGCAACGTCAACTTTTGTACCGGAACGGATAAAATCTTCACCCAAAGGAAACACATCCGAATTTTTTGCTAAATAACTATGATAATGTTTCGCTGGTTCTATAGCATATGTCTTTTCAGCGAAGTTAATTACTGCATCAAGAAAATTTCCTCCTCCGGCCCCAAAGTCAGCAACAGTTTTCCCTCTTAGGGTATGCAGTCCTATTCTATGTACTACATCATTGACTTCCTCATCGTGCAAAAGCTGATTTACGTCGATGTCTCTGGAGTTATTAAATTGTTCTCTATACTCACCGTCTTCATAAAATGAAACATCACAAAACTTTTCTAAAAAGATTGAACCACAAACATCACATTCACATAATGCAACAGGTTCATCTGTAAAAACTCTTTTTTTAAATGAACCTTTTCTAATTTTTTGGTTACGAATGATTTTAATAGCGCTTGATGAACAAATCTTACATTCAATTTTCATGCCAATTCCTCTGGATAAACTTCCCAATTATAAATTGGTTTTTTGTAATTATGACTAGCAAACCTTCCTCTATAATAGTCTCTGTTAAGTAGCTCTTCTGCAGATAATTCACGTGTGCTATTTCCTAGCATTAGTGAAAATTCCGGAACAAACTCATGCATATATGTTTCTTGATCACTTCTGCTTAAACTGGCGAATCTATTCAATTCTATCAGGTGTTCTTTCCGTATTGACACCTTTCCATCACGAGTTTCTTCTTCTGGAAGTATCGTAAAATGACGTTCGATGATATCAGCTCCACAATAAATGGCAGCTATAGAAGCTTTAATACCATCACGAGAAACCAAGCTGTGTTCACTTAGACCAACGGATTCTGTGTATTGTTTTAAATATTGCATTCGGTTGAGATGCATTTCGGTAAGTGGGGTTGGATACATGGTCACACAGTGGAGTAAGGAAAAGTTAATATCTGAATTTTTTAAGTATTCTGCTGCAGTTTCAATTTCATTATCAAATGTTGCACCGGTAGAAACAATAAGTTCATCAAAGCTATGAGCTAATCTTTTAATCAATTCCAAAGAAGCACAATCATAACTTGCGACTTTTACACTTTTAAACCCCAGTTCTTTAAATACCTTCACATTCCCATGTGTAAAAGCAGTTGTTAATGGTATGAGATCATATTGCTTGCATTCGCTGATAAATTTTTCATGTTCATTATATGTCAACTCTAGTTTTTTAAGTCGTTCATATTCTAGAATATAAGGCCTTTTGATACATTGAATTTCCCCAGCCTCATTTGAAATGCCATTTTCAAATCGTTCTCTATAAGTCACATCGTCAGCGAATATACTTTGAATTTTAACATGTGTCGCACCACCTACAGCAGCAGATTCTACCATTTTTTTTAAAATATCAAAACTTCCATTATGATTTTGACAAAATTCAGCAATTATTTTCAAACTCAATTCCTCATCTTTCTTTTTATAAGTTTATAGAAGTACAGCAGATGCTCAGTACCTACTGACTCGTAGAAATGATCAACACATTTGCCATTATAAAGTAAATCATCTGTTTTTAAATCTAACCAAAAGATTTCTCTATTATGTAAATGGGGAATACCGTCTTGCATATGATATTCTCCATCTTTTATCTGCAGATCATTTATATTCTCGCTTTCAAATGCAAACAAGAATAGTGCATTAATGTCTTTTTTAAGATTTACATGATATTCAATATTAAAAATTTTTTCACCAATGCAAAGTATTTTATCCGTTGAAATTAATTTTACCTCTAATCTTTCTTGTTGAAATTGTTTTATTAAAAAATCAAGTTTTGAATAGACTGAATCAATAAGTGTATCAAACATTTGATTTGCAGGTTTTAATAATAAATTATGTTTAAAGAGTAAAGCTTCTTCAAACAATTCCCTGGCTAATAGCGTAGGATTGATTATTTCATCAATTGAATCTGATCTCCCTGTAAATAAGGAAAATTTTCCAGGATTGACTTTGGCATTTATACTTCGTTTTACAACCGATAAATAGCGATTGTTAACTAAATAAGCTCCACCCCCAGACATCAAATAGTAGCCTTCTTGAGTAAGGCTGGCATTAAATGCGTCATCATCTTCAATTGAATGGTCTGTATTGATTAAATCAACATTACTTATGATTAAACTATTTTCAAGCTCCTGAACAAATTTATGTTTATAAATTTTATAAAAACTCATTTAGCACTCATATAGCCCATGGTTGCATAATACAAGTCATTGATCTTTTCTATTTCGTCAGATCTAAAAAAATTCCATCCATCGAAGATTAATCCATTGTTTCTTATAGAAGAAAAACATGTATACGTATCGAATCTATTGTTTAGATAATGATTATTCATAAACAATACAATGTCTTTATTGGCAAATGATATACTTAAATCATCGACATAGTTAACACCTAATGATTCAATATCTGCTTTATCAACAATAAAATCTTTTACGTAAATATTAGACTTGTTTTTCAATAAATTAATTAGTTTTAAAGCTGTTGACTCTCTAATATCGGATGTCTCAGGTATGCCTTTAAAGGCTAAACCTACAATTAAAATATCTAATTCTTCAATATTTTTTGAGACTTTTTCGCAGTAATCCAACAATTTTTTGTAAACATAGGTGTGACCATCACCATTGATTTGTCTACTGGCACTACCTAATATAGGTTTGTAAAAATCAAAGTTTGAGCTATTGGTATATAGATGAGGATCTTTTGATAAGCAAATACCGCCTACACCTGGGCTAGGTTTAGGAATGGGGTTTCTTGGGTATCCATCATTTGCCGCTTCAATTAGTTTAAAAGCATTAATATTATATTGTTCGCAAATATAAGAAACTTCATTAGCAAAAGAGAATACTAAGTCTCTGTATGTATTGTTTAACAGCTTTACCATTTCTGCAGCTTCCAGACTATCTACTTCAACAACTGAATGCGTGATTTCTTTAAAGATTTTAGAGGTAATATCTTTACATTTATTTGAGTAACCACCAACAATTTGAGGAAGACTTTGAACTTCTTCTATGGCTTTACCTTCAACAGTTCTCTCAGGAGCAAATGCAACAAAAAAATCTTCTCCTGCGTGCATACCACTTTTTTCTAAAATTGGTATGATTACATTCCGAGTTGTACCGATAGGTAAAGTAGACCTATAGATAATTACATCGCCTACTTTTATTTTCTTGGATATATCTGCTGTAGCTTGTTTGATATATTCCATATTTGGGTTATTTTGTGCATCTACCGGCGTGCCGACGGCAACAATATATATATCGGTAAATATTTCATCTGGATTTGAAGAAAACTCCATAGCACCTCTTCTATTTGATGATTCCAAAAGAGACTTTAAGCCGTTTTCAAAAAAATGTGGATCATTGTTCTTTAATCTTTCCACTATGTGTTCACTTGTATCAACACCAATTACATGAAAGCCTTTATTTGCCATTACTAGGCCCAAAGTCAGTCCTACAAATCCCATTCCGTAAACAGAAACAGTTTTAGATAATATATCTTCAGTTAAGCCATTAAGCAAAACCACTTGATTCAGGGTATTGTCACTATTGAGAACTACTATCTTATGGATAGAAAAGTTTTTATTTAACTGCTGCCGTTCCGAAATTTGCTTTACGGCCATCATATGCATTTCTTTTTTATTGTGAGAGTAGGTGACGCATATAGGTTTTTTATTATAAAAAGAATCAATATTAGCATTCAAATCATCATGGCTAATGATAAATTTTCTTATATCCCCATCTGTTAATGTACCAATCACTTTATTTTGTTCATCAATAACAACTGCGATACCAGATATGCCATTATTTAAATGTGTATTTGACATTTTCTCGGCAACACTTTTTAAATTTTCATCAGCTTTTACAACTACACCAAATTCAATCAATTTTAATCTCCCTAAAAGAATTAACTATATTAATTTCTTGTTTCATTAAATGATTCCTGTCGATAAGGATACAATCAATTCCATATTTATTACATAAAACTAAATCCATATAATCATCTCCAAAAAATATAATATCTTGTTTACGGCACTTTGTTTCATCAATAATGCTGTCAAAATGTTCTGCCCCTTTTTTAAAAGTATCAGAACTTCCATATATGGCTTGAATATTATTGAATATTTCTGAGTTGATTTTATTATGCGTTAAATAACTCAACTCCAACATTGGCACCGAAGAGGATAGATATATTGTCCCATTTTTACTTAAGATTTTTTTCATAAATAAAATTGCATCCTCAAAAACCGAACATGTCAAAAGCTTCTTTTTATTCTCTGTGGTTAGATTTACGTTAAATTTATCATAAATTTCTATATTGAAAGGTATCCCTAGGCTCTTTAATATGCTAGAAAAAATTTCTTTTCTTGCTACACCAGACAATTTAACATACATATCATATACATAATTTCTATCTGGTATTGTACCTTTTTCGAAGGAAATGGATTCAAAAAAACTATCTGTAAATGTCATGCGTTTAATTTCCATTGAATTGAAAATCGTGCCATCCCAATCAAAAACAAAAACATTTTTATTAGATATATTAAGCATTAATAACCTTTCCATCTATTATTCTTAAAATTTTATTACATCCTTCAAGAGTACTTAACCTATGCGCTATAACTATCAAAGTTTTATCTTGTCCGATAGCATATATTTCATTCATGATACTAGCTTCAGTTTCGGTATCAAGCGCAGATGTTGCTTCATCTAATACTAAAATATCTGGGGCACTATAAAGAGCTCTTGCAATCCCTATTCTTTGCTTCTGCCCACCGCTTAATTGTATACCACCTTCACCGACCCTTGTGTGGATACCATCTTTCGATAACAAAAATTCCCAAATGTTTGCTTTTTGTAAGGTATTAATGATTTTCATTTCATCGTATTCATGCCCAAAAGATACATTTTCTCCAACCGTACCATCTAATAAATAGATGGATTGAGGGATATATCCTATTTTTGCTCTCCATGCTTTAATATTTGTATTAGATAACGGAGTATCATCGATCATTACAAGTCCGAACGATGGTTTGTATACTCCAATAATAATGTCAACAAGGGTTGATTTACCGCTACCACTCTCTCCTATAAAAGCAATTCTATCACCTTTATGAATAGTAAGAGAAATATCATGAAGTACATTTGTTGTTTTGTTGTAGTCAAAAGAAACTTTTGATAATGTAAGACTTGTATTAAAACTTATTCCGTCATTTCCTTCCGGTTCTATATTGTAAGTTAAATCATCGTGTACAATATCTAATGATTTTTGTAAAAAAATGATTCCATTATAACTTATCATAATCCTATTAATCGCAGGTAGCATTCTGTACAATGCCAATGCATACATTGATATAATTGGTATAACAAAAGATGCATCTTGATAGCGGAATAATATATATAAAACTATCCCAATTAATATCGAGAATCCTAAAGTTTCCAATATTCCGCGAGGAATTTGATTAATAGTACTATAAATTATATTACTTTTTGTATAATTACTGTTTGCATGTTCAAATGATTTAAAGATTTCGTGTTCATTCCCGTATAGCTTTACTAATTTGAAATTCCCGAAAGTTTCACTGATAATACGCATGAATTTAGCTTGGAACTCACTCCGTTTTTTACCTTCTTTTTTTACAATTTTTGAAAGAACTTTAGTAAGGGAAAAGACTTTTATTCCTAAAACTATACTAAGTACTAATGTCATTTGCCAGTCAACTGCTAAAAGTAGTGCATATAAGAACAAGACGGTAAAAAATTCGGAAACAAACATCAATCCATGTTGAACAAGATTACTGAGATTTTGAGCTTCAGACATGATGTTTTTGGTTAATAGTGAGGTGTTTTTTGCTACAAAATCTTTGTATGGTAAATTGATATATCCTTTAAAAAGCCTATATGCAAATTCATTGTATGTACCAAAAGAAAAACGATTTAACGAGTACGAATAAAAAATGCTATAAATGGCACGCAGAATATAAAAGCCAATCAGTGAAAAACCAAAAACTATGATAAATAAATTTTTACTTTCAAAACCAAAAAAATTATACACATAACTATAATATCCATTATCGAGAATATTAGGGTTTGAAGCCATAGATATAAAAGGCATAATTGCAGAAATACCGATGGTCTCAATCAATGAAAGAAGTATAGTTAATCCAAATAATATGAGTAAAAATCGTTTTTGTTGATGTGTGAGAAGCACATTAAGCTTCTGAATTACTTCTCTCAATCCATGTATCCTTACTATAAATTTTTCTCTTTAAAATTCCATTAAGTGCGTTTTTTTAACGCCTCAAATTTTTCAAGTTCATCAAGTTTTTCCCACGGATAATCGCTTTGACCTACCTGACCGCGAGAGGCAACATCGGCATAGAGAAATGTCTCTTCGCTCGGATGGTCAAGATCGAATTTTCGAGTGATCCAGTTAGGGGTAAGAGAAAAGTTATCGTGAACAAACGTAGAGAGAAGGTCATCATCAATCCCCTCGATACAAGTACCACTGGTATCTACGGCGACGGAAGTCGGTTTGGCAACCCCAATAGCGTAGCTAATCTGAACAATCGCTTTTTTTGCTAACCCTGAAGCTACGATATGTTTGGCGATCCAGCGTCCCGCATATAATCCTGAGCGGTCTACTTTGGTGTAGTCTTTAGAGCTTTGGGCACCGCCACCGATAGGGGCGTACCCACCAAAACTGTCTACGATAAGTTTACGCCCCGTTAAACCGCTGTCATGGAGACTGGAGTGGGAGACATATTTACCCGTTGGGTTGATATGGATGATACATGATTTGGGATCAAACAGATTGGTCGGTAACCCTGTATCAAGGATAAGCTCCATAATCAGTTCACGTACCTGTTCAATGCTCATCGTGTTGACACAAGGGGCAGAGACAACGATAGTGTGAATCGCTTGGGGGTTACAGTTTTCAAAGTTGTCTTTAACACCGTAGTCCACTGTGACTTGGGTTTTGATATCGACACCAAGTTTATGAGGATGGGCGAGGGCGTAGTGATACACTTTCTCCATCAGCATTCGTGCATAGGTGATCGCACTTGGCATGTAGTTTGCCGTTTCACAGTCGGCGTACCCGAACATGATCCCCTGATCTCCTGCACCCGTTTCCCCGTCTTCCTGATCAACCCCTTGGTTGATGTCAGGAGACTGACGGTTGAGGAGGACTTGAACCTCTACATCCTCAGGGTGGAGGCACTCTTCTCGGGTAAAGTGAGGGTGACCGTTGTAGCCGATCTTTTTGAGTGCATCGATAGCAATATGTTTGTACTCTTTGGTGCTAAGTTGAACATTAGAGGTAACTTCTCCTCCGATAATGACATGTTTGCCGGCTACGAAGACTTCGCTGGCGACACGGCTTTTTGGATCACCGATGATGAGGTGATCGACGATGCTGTCGGCAATGATGTCAGCGCATTTGTCTGGATGCCCAGGGGAGACGACTTCGGAGGTGAATAGATACATTTAAAGAGTTCCTTTTTGATTTTTATACCAATTGTACATTTGCGTGATTCCGTCGTGTAATTCTACCGTATGTTTCCATCCGAGCGAGTGGAGTTTACTCACATCAGTGAGTTTGCGCATTGTTCCATCAGGCTTGTTAGTATTAAAATATAGCTCTCCACAATAACCAACGATTTCTCGAATGAGATTGGCTAGATCATGGATGCTAATTTCGATACCGGTCCCGATATTGATATGGGTATTTCGAATTTCAGAAATTGTACTAAAAGTATCTTTAAAATCACGTTTTTCCATCAAAAACACGCAAGCATCCGCCATATCCTCAGACCAGAGAAATTCACGCATCGGTTTTCCACTTCCCCAGATTTCAACAACTGGAGCATTTATCATCTTTGCTTCATGCATTTTACGTAACAAAGCGGGTAATACATGAGAGGTTTCGAGATCAAAATTATCATTCGGACCATAAAGATTCGTCGGCATAACACTGATAAAGTTGGTGCCGTATTGGAGATTATAGCTTTCACACATTTTTATACCGGCAATCTTGGCAATGGCATAAGGTTCATTGGTGTATTCGAGGGTATCGGTGAGAAGAGAATCTTCACACATAGGTTGAGGCGCATTTTTAGGGTAGATACATGTACTCCCCAAAAACATCAACTTTTTAACGCCATTGAGATAGCTTTGATGGATGACATTGTTTTGGATCATCAGATTATCATAGATAAAATCGGCTCGATACGTATTATTCGCGACGATACCTCCCACTTTTGCTGCTGCCAAAAATACGTATTCGGGCTTTTCATTGTTGAAAAACTCGGTAACGGCTTGTTGATTGCAAAGATCGAGTTCGTCATGAGTTTGTGTGATAATGTTTGTATATCCGCGAGATTGGAGATTCTTAATGATCGCGCTACCTACCAACCCTCTATGACCGGCAACATAAATTTTGCTGTTTTTGTCCATAATTACTCGTAATAACTCATCGTTTTATAGCCGCCTTCTTGGAGGTAAACATCTTTGGTCATCAGTTTGAGATCCGATTTCATCATATCATCCACGAGCTCTTGAAGCTGATATTCTCTCGTCCACCCTAATTTTTGCTCTGCTTTGGTAGGATCACCGAGGAGAAGATCGACTTCTGTTGGACGGAAATAGCGTGGATCGACGGCAACGACTTCTTTTCCAATTTCGATTTGGTAATCAGAATTTGAGCAAGAGAGTACAAAAGCTTTTTCTTCAATCCCAACGCCTCGAAATTCTAAAGTGATTCCTGCATAGGCAAATGCCATACGGACAAAATCCCGTACAGTTGTTGTTTGCCCTGTTGCGATTACCCAATCCTCTGCTTCTTCTGCTTGAAGAATCATCCACATCATACGAACGTAATCTTTTGCATGACCCCAATCACGTTTGGCATCAAGGTTACCCAGATAGAGTTTCTCCTGAAGTCCTAGCGCGATTTTTGATGCTGCGCGGGTGATTTTACGGGTTACAAATGTTTCTCCTCGAACGGGAGATTCATGATTAAAGAGAATTCCATTGCAGGCAAACATCCCGTATGCTTCTCGGTAGTTGACAGTGATCCAGTAGGCATACATTTTAGCTACAGCATAGGGTGAACGGGGATAGAACGGAGTCGTTTCAGACTGCGGTGTTTCCTGAACTTTTCCATAAAGCTCTGAAGTAGAAGCTTGGTATATTTTTGTTTTTTCTGCTAGACCCAAAAGTTTGACCGCTTCTAAGATACGAAGAGTTCCAGTACCGTCAGCATTAGCAACGTATTCGGGGGTTTCAAAACTGACATGAACATGGCTCATTGCCGCGAGGTTATAAATTTCATCAGGTTGAACTTCTTGGATAATACGGGTAATATTCATACTATCAGTCATATCACCGTAATGGAGAAATAAATTTCGATTATCAACATGAGGATCTTGATAAAGGTGGTCGATTCGATCAGTATTAAATAATGACGTACGACGCTTAATACCATGAACAATGTACCCTTTTTTGAGTAAGAATTCGGCTAAATAACTACCGTCTTGCCCCGTAATTCCTGTAATGAGTGCCACTTTTGGATTGTTCATTTGTTTCCTTCACGATTAAAATCATCTTCAATTCTTATAATATCATCTTCGCCGGTGTATTCACCGACTTGTGTTTCGATAATAGTGAGTGGTATTTTACCTAAATTAGCGAGTCTATGGAGTTCACCAGCTTTTATATAGGTTGATTCATTGGGGTGAACCATAAAGGTTTTATCTCCGACCGTAACGGTTGCGGTACCGCTGAGGACAATCCAGTGTTCATTTCGGTGAAGATGTTTTTGGAGGCTAAGCCGCTTGGCGGGTTTGACCATAATCCGTTTGATTTTATAACCAGGGGTATCTTCGAGTACGGTATAGGTTCCCCATGGACGATGAGCTGTTCTGTGGATATGGGTGAGTTCAGGCTGAGATTGTTTATAGCTCTGGACAATCTCTTTAACCTTTTGGCTTGAACCTTTGTGGCTGATTAACAGAGCATCTTCAGTATCGATGATAATTAAATCTTTGACATCGATGAGGTTAACAGGTTTGTTTGAGAGGATAAAATTATTGTTAACATCATTAGGCATCACTTCACTAAGTGCATCAAAACTCCCCACATCACTCCAACCGATAGATGAGGGGATAACCTTAACGCGGTCACTTTTCTCCATAACAGCATAATCAATACTCTCATCGGGAATGGCCGACATATCTTCATAAGAAATACGGATCATACCGTTTAGAGTTGCATGCTCAAACGCTGTTTTAGAAGTAGAATAAATTAATGAAGAATATTTTTCGAGTTCAGATAAAAATACCCCAGCTTTAAAACAAAACATCCCGCTATTCCAATAATAATTACCTGCTTTTATATAGCTCTGTGCTATTTCAAAATTTGGCTTTTCACGAAATGCTTTAACATCTTCTTCGTTTGCTTCAATGTATCCAAATCCTGTTTCAGG
>NZ_JAFLKV010000006.1:14459-27006 GCF_019163035.1 Sulfuricurvum sp. | reverse complement strand
GAAATGCTTTAACATCTTCTTCGTTTGCTTCAATGTATCCAAATCCTGTTTCAGGGAATGTTGGTGTGATCCCAAAAGTGACTAAAAAATCTTCTTTAGCAAGTATTTCAGCCCGAGTAAGGATATTCTGATAGGCTACATGATCTTTAATGAGATGATCCGATGGTGTAACGAGCACTATATCATCATGATCCAGTGCCATACAGGCTAAAGCGATCGCTGGGGCGGTATTACGTCCGATCGGCTCTAAAATATAATCCGTATTGGTTGGGTTGATTTCTTCAAGTTGATCGAGTGCAAGAAAATATTGTTCAGAATTGGAAACAATAATTTGTTTATTACATACAGTATTATTTCGTTCAACAGTGAGTTGAAATAGTGATTTATTTTCAAAAAGTTTAACAAACTGTTTGGGCATTAAAGTGCGGCTGATTGGCCAAAGACGTGTACCGTTTCCGCCACAAAGAATAATGTTGGTCATGTAACTCCAGTATGTAAATGCAGACAAAGAACTCTTATTTTATCAAATAAACGGTTAAAACTTTTTTATGTTAGGGTATTGTGGCGTATAATTGCGAAAAAAAGGGTTCTTGTGTGTGGAGTATTTGGAATTATCGGTGATTATAGCCCACATAAAGCGCGAGAAGCCCTCCAACTACTCTCTCACAGAGGACGCGATCATTGCGGTATCATTGAGCGAAAAAATCTTTTTTTAGCCCATCAGCGTCTCTCGATAACCGATGCACACATGCGTTCCCATCAGCCGATGTCTCGCGGTTCAATTTTCATCAGTTTTAATGGCGAGATTTACAACTATACAGCACTGCGTGAACAGCTTAGCCCTCAGAATTGGGAAACGCATAGTGATACCGAAGTCATTTTGGCTGCGTATGAGCGGTGGGGGATCGAATGTGTAAAGCATCTTGAGGGGATGTTTGCATTTGCCCTTATTGACGGAGAAAAATGTTATCTCGTACGAGATCGATTTGGGAAAAAGCCCCTCTTTTACCATCAGAGCAAAGAAGCGTTTGTCTTCGCCTCAGAGATTAAAGCAATCAAACCGTTTTTATCTTCGGTAAATATGAATAGTGAAGCGCTTCATTCTTACCTCTCCTTTTTAGCACCAGCTCCGCCCCATACGTTTTATGAGGGGATTGAAAAATTAGAAAGCGGTGAGTGGCTTTGTTTTAAAGAGGGCACTATCACTAAACACCGTTACTATCATACTCTCAATACATGTTCTTCAACGATAATGGAGAATAATGAAGCTTTGCAGAAGATCGAAAAAGAGCTTCACCGCTCTGTTTCGATGCGGCTTGATACCGAAGCACCGATAGCGGCACTCCTCTCGGGCGGTTTGGACAGTGCGATGATCTGTGCGATAGCTTCAGCACAGGGGAAAAAACTTCCCGTTTTTACCCTCGGATACGATGAATACGGTGCGTATGACGAGAGAGAAAATGCCGCAATAACTGCAAAATATTTAGGGCTGGAACACACCGAAGTGATCATTAGCCAAAACGATTTCGACACTCATTTGGATGAGCTGTTGACCCACATGGATGAACCTCTCAATGATCCCGCCGCGTTCCCCTTGTATCTGTTGATGAAAAAAATCAGTGCAGAGGGGTATAAAGTCATCCTTAGCGGTGAAGGTTCGGATGAGCTTTTTTTAGGATACCGTCAGTATTTTGAGTATCTCGACATCGAAAAAGCCTCATCTCTTCACCACAAAAACTGGCTCAAAAAATATTTTCATAGCCATTTTTCGATGAACCGTGAATGGGAATGGTACAAACGGGCGTTTGACGAGACACTGTTGTTTCGCACCTCGGGGGAGAAATTTACCGACTTACAACAAAACAAACTCTTTCGTCGTAATGTTCGAGATAATGAATCACTCCGATTTTTACAGAAATATCGAGACGAATTTGAACAAAGCACCCACAGCGATCCGAGCCTATGGTACAGCGTGATAGATCTAAAACTCTTTGTTGGAGAGCATTTTCTTACTAAGCTTGATCGGGTTTCGATGGCGCATACGCTCGAAGCGCGAACGCCGTTTTTGGATCATACTCTCGCTGAAACGGTACTCTCTGTTGATCCCGCGCTTCGCATCGGTGGCGGAGAGACTAAAACACTTCTAAAACAAATCGCCCGAAACTATCTCAGCGATGAGATCATAGACCGTCGTAAAAAAGGGTTTGCTAACCCTTACATGGAGTGGTTGATTGCTTCTGGACGGTTAGAACTGATTCGGGAAGTGAATGATAAAACGGGGCTTTTTTATCCCGAAGTGATTGAAGAATATCTCGATTTAGCACGTCGAGGAAAATTTAAACAACATGTCTGGGGACTCTATGTTCTCAGCCACTGGATAAAGCGGGAATTATTGTAACCCTATTTTTTTTCCATGAGTAGTGCTAACTCTAGCGTACCACTGATATAGTTGGCAAAAAAGCTCATGATCCCCTCATCTTTTTCATCAAAATCGCCGTGGTATTTGTTGAGAAGTTGAATCACGCCGATTACCTCTTGGCGAGAACTAAAGATAGGAATGGCGAGGATATTGCGAGTCACAAAACCGCTTTTTTCATCGATTTTGGCTAAAAATCGGCTATCTTCATAGGGGTTATTCACAAGTTGAGCTGTTTTTTTCTGAACGGTATCGCCGACGATCCCCGAATTAATTCCAATAGCGATCCGTCCGATTCCATCGCTTAGTTTTGTCCATAACATTTCTCCTTCGGTATCGACCATAAAAATAGAACATCGTTCGGCATTCACTATCGCTTTTGCTTCCTCTGAGATGCTAGGAAGAGCATCTTCAAGACGATCCAATGCTGTTAACCTCTTACCAAAATCAGCAATCCGTTTATAGATTTCTAAACTCATTCTGTTCCCTTGTTTAGTAATGATGCCCCATCGTCAAATAACATAGCAAGTTCCAAATAACCACTGATATAATGGGCAAAAAAGATCATAAATTTTGCGTCTTCGGAGGAAAAACCTTCCGGTTTATTTAAAAGTTGAAAGACACCAATGATATGACGTTTAGAGTCAAAGATAGGTATAGAAGCAATATTTTCAGTCACAAAGCCGGTTTTATTGTCAATCGTATGTAAAAAACGCTCATCATCATACGGGTTATTAACTAAAATAGGTTTTCCTTCTCTGACCGTGCTCCCAACTATTCCATCATCCACATGAACCATGATTTTCTCAATTCCATCGGCTAATCTGGTCCATAACATTTGAATTTTAGGATTGTAAATAAAGATTGAGCAACGCTCCGCACCACTTACTTCTTTGGCATACTCGGAGATCATAGGAAGACCCTCCGAAAGGGTTGGGCGTTTGAGCAACGCTCGTCCGAAATCGGCTAAAGCAGTATACGAAGTTTTCATGCGAACCTCAGGGGCGTAAAATCATAAAAAATAATCGTATCCATTTAAAGCTAAAAAGTAAATTTAGGGAGAAGAAAAGCTCCCCATTACAGGGAGAAGAAGATAAATTAGAGTGTGTGCTCTTTTTTGTATGCGATGATCATTGAGTATGCTTCGTCTTTAAGCAACAATTTCTCTTTTTTGAGTTTTTCAAGTTCAAGGTCAGTCATTGGAACTTCACCATTTTCAGCTTTTGTGATTTGGTTGTCAAGATCGTTGTGGCGATCAAAAATTTTCAAAAAGTGGGCATTTGCCGCATCATTTTGTTTCATATGGGTGATAACATCGCGGTATTCGTGCAACATTTAGTGTCCTTGCGTGGAAATTTATCGGAATTATAGCACTACTTAATTTAAAATCCGTGGAAGGGTGATTCCCTCTTGTCCTTGATACTTGCCGCTCTTATCTTTATAAGAGGTTTCACACATCTCATCCCCTTGTAAAAAGAGCACTTGAGCGATCCCTTCGTTAGCATAAATTTTAGCGGGAAGAGGGGTCGTGTTAGAGATTTCGATGGTGATATGACCTTCAAATTCCGGTTCAAATGGCGTGACGTTAACGATGATACCGCAACGTGCGTATGTCGATTTACCCAGACAAATCGCTAATACATCGCGAGGAATTTTAAAATACTCCACCGTACGTGCCAATGCGAATGAGTTAGGCGGGACAATGCAAACGTCACCCGTGAAATCGACAACATTCATATCATCAAAGTGTTTTGGATCGACAACGGTCGAATTTAGATTGGTAAAAATCTTAAATTCATTCGTCACACGAATATCGTAACCGTACGAACTAAGCCCGTAACTGACGACTCCAACCCCAACTTGATCTTCGCAAAATGGGGATATCATCCCCTCATTTAATGCCTTTTCTCGTATCCATCCGTCGCTTTTAAGACCCATCTTCAATCCATTGTTAATTTTATTTGTGGTAGTATAACACATCTATTACCGTACTTTTAGGAGCATTTTCCGATGGATATGAAACAAATTAAAGCCCTTATGCAAGAGTTTGACGCGAGTACTCTTGCAAAATTAAAAATTACGCAAGACGCTTTTTCGATTGAACTTGAAAAAAATATCGGTGTGGTTGCCGCACCTATGATGGCTGCGCCTGTAGCGGTTGCCGCACCTATGATGGCTGTACCTGCAGCGACTGAATCAGTAGCGGTTGTTCACACAGGCGATATGATCGTTTCTCCTATGGTTGGGACATTTTATGCTTCCCCATCACCTGATTCAGCTCCGTTTGTTAAAGTGGGCGATCGTGTTAAAAAAGGGCAAGTGATTGCTGTTTTGGAAGCGATGAAAATCATGAATGAGCTTGAAGCAGAATTTGATTGTGAAATACTCAACGTATTGGTTTCTGATGCTCAATCGGTTGAATACGATATGGCACTTTTTGCGGTTAAGAAGCTCTAAGTCATGGCGGAAATCAAACGTATTTTAGTGGCGAACCGTGGTGAAATCGCCCTTCGCGCTATCCGAACGATCAAAGAGATGGGTAAAGAAGCGGTAGCGGTTTATTCGACTGCCGATAAAGATGCTTCGTATCTGAAACTAGCCGATGCAGCTATCTGTATCGGTGCGGCTCCAAGCTCACAAAGTTACCTTAATATCCCTGCCATTATCGCCGCGTGTGAAATCAGCGGATGTGATGCGGTATTTCCAGGGTATGGATTTTTGTCTGAAAATCAACATTTTGTTGAGATTTGTACTCATCATGGAATTAAATTTATCGGGCCTACCCCTGAAGTTATGGTGATGATGTCCGATAAATCCAAAGCAAAAGATGTCATGATCGCCGCAGGTGTTCCGGTAGTTCCGGGTTCAGATGGTGCGATCAAAGATATCGCCGAAGCCAAAGTACGCGCTGCACAGGTCGGTTATCCGATTATCCTCAAAGCGGCAGCTGGCGGCGGTGGACGCGGAATGCGCGTCGTTGAAGATGAGAGTTATGTCGAAAATGCTTTTTTAGCGGCAGAAGCGGAAGCAATCGGTGCATTTGGTGACGGTACGATTTACATGGAAAAATTCATTAAAAATCCTCGCCATATTGAAGTTCAGGTGATCGCGGATTCTCATGGAAATGTATTGCATATCGGTGAGCGTGACTGTTCTATGCAGCGTCGTCATCAAAAACTGATCGAAGAGTCCCCTGCGGTAGCATTGACCCCTGAAATTCGTGCCGCATTGCACGAGTCAGCGGTTCGTGCAACTAAATATATCAAATACGAGGGTGCAGGAACTTTTGAGTATCTTCTCGATGCCGATAAAAATTTCTATTTTATGGAGATGAATACTCGTCTTCAAGTTGAGCATACTGTTTCTGAGATGGTGAGCGGTTTAGATTTGATCGAGATGATGATTCGTGTTGCAGAGGGCGAAGCATTGCCTGCGCAAGATAGCGTTGTTCTCACCGGTCACTCAATTGAATGTCGTATTACGGCAGAAGATCCGATCAAATTTTTACCAAGTCCGGGAAAAATTACCCAATGGATCGCACCTGGTGGACGTAACGTTCGTATCGATACTCATGCCCATTCTGGCTATATCGTACCCTCTACATATGATTCTATGATCGGAAAATTGATCGTTTACGGAACAGATCGTAACGATGCAATTGCGCGGATGCACCGTGCACTGAGCGAATTTACGATTACAGGGATTCGAACTACAATCCCTTTTCACATGAAAATGATGCAAAATCCTGATTTCATCAACAATAACTTCGATACAAAGTACCTCGAAAATTACAACGGCTAGATGCCGCTGTAATTCTTTTTTTTTAGCTCAATTTAAATAAACTCTTAGTGAATTATTACTATACTTAATATAGCTATGATAATAGCGTGTTCTGCTCTGGAATGCAGAAAAAAGGAGATGAGTTGAATAACATGTCGATTGCGCAAAAAGTACAAATTCCCTTAATTGCATCTATTCTGATAGGATTTATCATTGTTTTGATCAATTATTGGCTTTCTGTAGAGAAAATTCGTGAAGATATCTATTTGAGTCAATCCAAAGAGATGAAAACTGTTTTTGAAGAGGCGATTGAAGCAAAAAATAGTGTTGGTATTACAAATGCCATTGGTATTTCAAAAAATAGCGCTGTTGTGAATGGACTCACAAGTGGTGATCGAGAAGCGACACTGAAAAGTCTTAAATCACTTTCAAGCGAATTCAAAGAGAATACCAAGTTTGGCAATATCAAAATTCACGTCCACGATAAGGATGTTCACAGCTTTTTACGTGTTTGGAAACCGGAAAAATTCGGTGATGATTTGAGTGGTTTTCGTAAAAGTATCCTAAAAGTAAAAGAGACACAAAAACCACTTGTAGCTATCGAAGTTGGAGTTGCTGGTCTCGAGTTACGGGGAATTGCTCCGATTATTGTAGGCGGCTCATATGCAGGATCGGTTGAGTTTATGCAAGGTCTTAACTCTATTATAAAAGATATGAGACAGAACTTTGGAGCAGAGGTTATTATCGCCCTTGACAACCATTATTTAGAAAATGCAAAAGAACTGAGCGATGCTCCTAAAATCGGTAAAGAGTTTACTCTTGCAGTAAAAGAAGATACTGTAGATAAAGGGTTTCTATCTGAATTGCGCAAGAATGAGTTTAATCCCAAAAAAGGTTCATTTACGACAGACAACTACTATGTAGAACCGATAGTAATTAAAGATTTTTCAGGAGAAGCCGTAGGATATGCGTTTTCAGCCAAAAAATTGGAAGTGGTAGAAACCTTGATCAATCAGTCTGAAAATTCATTGTTACGTCAAGTTATTATTATGACTGTTTTGGATGTAGTTATTTTAGTCTTATTAATAGTGATCGTCCGACGTGCGGTAACCGAACCGATTGAGAATCTTGATCGCATAGCACAAGAGCTTGCAAGCGGTGATGCTGATATGAGCAAACGGCTCCAAGTATCATCTAATGATGAGATTGGCAAAGCAGCCATAAGTTTTAATATCTTTATTGAAAAAGTTCAAAAAATTGCCTCATTAGCGGAAGATCGCGCACAAGAGGCGATGGGCGCCAAGGGCAAATCTGAAGAGCAAATAGAAAAAAATAAGATGTCATTAACCTTAGCTGATTTGATGATTCATGGATCCATTCATAATGCCGGTAATCTTCGCAATTCACTTGAAAGTAGTATTAAAAATTTGATAGATGTTAATACGCTGAATTCGGATACGGGTCATGTTGTGGACACTGTTAGTGATCAGACGGATGCGATTATCGGCAGTATGTCTAAAATTACGGATATGATCAACGATTCCCGTTCCAACTCTGAACAGCTTAATCACAATGTGAGTGAGATTTCAAACGTCATTACGTTGATTAAGGATATTTCAGATCAAACCAACTTGCTAGCACTTAATGCAGCTATTGAAGCAGCACGTGCAGGGGAACACGGGCGTGGGTTTGCCGTAGTTGCCGATGAAGTTCGTAAACTCGCTGAACGTACCCAGAAAGCGACGAGTGAAGTTGAAGCGAATATTAGTGTTTTGAAACAAAATTCGATCGGGATGTTGGAGAACAGCGAGCGAGTTGAAGAGTATGCTCATGATTCAGCTCAAAAACTTGATCAGTTTAAAACAGTCATGGCAAAACTGATTCAGAATGTTGATAAGATTAAAGAGGACAGTCGGTCGATCAGCTATGAAATATTTACTAATATGGCAAAGATTGACCATATGATTTTCAAAAATAATGCGTATGCAGAAGGTTTTAAAGGGAAAGTGGGTGCAGAGTTTAGCGATCACCACGGATGTGCGCTCGGTAAATGGTATGAGTCAGGCGATGGAAAAACAGCATTTTCTTCCAGTCCTTCGTATTCACGCTTACTCGAACCACACAAAAAAGTACATGACGAGATTAAAAAAGCGGTCCATTTGATAGGTGATGATCCGATTCATAATTCAAAAGCAATAGCAGTATGTTTTGAAAATGCAGAAAAAGCAAGTATAGAATTATTCGAAATTCTCAATGAGATGGTGGCTTCGTAAGCCACTTTCTCTCTTTAAACTTATGGAAGACGTAAAATTTTGATATCTGCACTGAGTCGAAGTCTTGTAAAGTAATCGTTCAAGACTTGATTCCGTTTTTCTCCTAAAATGGCATTTGCGATTTGAGGACGTACCGCATCAACATTTTCAGTAACTACATTGATTTTATCCCGCATATAAAAAGACATAAATCCATTCTGACCATTGGGGAGGATAGCACTAAAGCTCCCCTCAGGGATTTTATTGAGGAGTTGGGCTAACTGAGGATTAATTTTTCCAAAAGGGATGTTTTCCTCTTTGGTTTGAATATTCTCAACGTGGCGCATCGGATCACCGATTTGTATCGCAAGAGCCTCTCGTGAAGCTGAAATATAGGTAGTGACATCAAAACTCTCAGGGCGTGAGAACTCATCCAAATGGAGTTGATAATACTCATTTTCTTCTTCCGCACTCGGTTGACCCATTTTTGAAAAGGCAATAGCAGAGTAAAGTTTTTGTCCTTTAATACTCTCTTCTACTTTGGCTTTGAGATCTTTTTCGCTCAAACCGCGTACGGTTTGCATTGCATTTAAAAACTGCTCCATAGAGAGGTTGTTTTGAGCTGCCATTCGTCCAAGTTCTTCATTGATCTCGTGCGAACTGACCGTAATCTTTTTTTCGCTTGCTTCGAGTTGTTCGAGCTTTTTACGGATAAGATTATCGGCACTTTGAGTAGCACTGGCACCGCTTTGTTTTATCTCTTGTTGCACTTCAAAGAGAGTGATAGGGGTGTTTTTGACGAGAACTGCTACCCCGCCGATGGGAGTACTCCATAAAAAGGTGGCGAGTAAAGTCGAAAGGGTGAGAGAACGCATTGATGCTCCTATGCAAAAGTTTCCTATTTTACCCGCTTTTAACATAGCCTTAACTAAAATTGCGCAATTGCATCCAATAAAGGATTTTACACATGGTAGTAACCAGATTTGCCCCAAGCCCGACGGGATATTTACACATCGGTGGATTGCGTACCGCCCTTCTTAGTTACCTTTGGGCGCGCCGCAACAACGGAAAGTTTTTACTCCGTATTGAAGATACCGATTTCAGTCGTAACGATGAAGCCGCAGCATTGGCAATCGTGGAAGCGTTTAAATGGGTCGGGTTGGAACATGATGGGGTAATCGAGTACCAATCGAGCCGTTTGGCAATCTACCAAGAGTATGCGCAAAAACTCCTCGATAGCGGCAAAGCATACAAATGTTACATGAGCCGTGAAGAACTCGATGCTCTTCGCGAAGAGCAGATGGCGCGTAAAGAGAGAGCGAAATACGACAACCGCTACCGCGATTTTACAGGAACACCACCTGAAGGACGCGAAGCGGTTATTCGTATCAAAGCGCCGCTAGAGGGATCGATCACGGTACATGACGGAGTCAAAGGGGATGTTGTGTTCAACGTCGAAGATATTTTGGATGATTTCATTATCGCCCGCGCCGACGGAACGCCGACGTACAACTTTGTGGTAGCTGTGGATGATGCCCTGATGGGGGTAACTGATGTTATTCGAGGTGATGATCACCTCTCCAATACCCCAAAACAGATCGTGGTTTATAACGCACTCGGCTTTGCAATACCGCGCTTTTTCCATGTTCCGATGATCCACAACCATGAGGGGAAAAAGCTCTCAAAACGTGACGGTGCAACCGATGTGATGATGTATAAAGAGATGGGATACACTCCTGAAGCATTGCTCAATTTCCTTGTCCGTTTAGGATGGAGTCACGGCGATCAGGAAATTTTCTCAATGGCGGAGATGTTGGAAATGTTCGATCCGAGCGACATCAACCGCTCCGCATCGGTTTACAACGTCGAGAAACTCGATTGGCTCAACAGCCACTACATCAAAAATATGTCCAACGACAAACTGTGCGATCTTCTGGAGTTTCACGGGGTGATGCTCGTAAGCCATGATAAGCGGGAAATCTTGCTGGATGCGCTCAAAGAACGTGCCAAAACATTGGTCGAGATGGCAACGCTTATCAATGAAATTTTGGTACGTCCTGCGCTCTTTGATGAAGCGGCACTTAAAAAAGGGTACAAAGAAGATAGCAAAGCGATTCTGGAAGCTTTTGCCGAAGCTCTTAAAAACGGCACAGAGCTTCATCTCCCGAGTGATTATCATCATGTAATGGAAGTGGTTGTTGCGCAGTTGGAGATCGGTTTCGGAAAAATCGGTCAGCCGTTACGTGTCGCACTGATGGGGAAACTCTCAGGACCGGGACTTGATACCGTTATGGCGATTATCGGAGTCGATGAGACGTTAGCACGGATTGATGCGCTTATAAAGCACTAATATCTAATCTTTCCGAGGGAGGGATTTAATCCCCTCTTTTTCGCCTCTCTCACAAACCGTTTATATCCTCTCTCTTCTTTCACACCCACCTTATAACTGATAAACTTTAGATAATGGATAATTTGTGCAGGGCTGAGGTTGCTTTTGCGAGATGCTTCCATCAGTATGTAATAGGGAATTTTCACTTTTTTAGAAACAAATGCGCGGCTGAGACGGCAAAGCTCGTCGCTGTGATGATGGGTGCAGAGGAGGGCAAAGACGAACGGAAGTCGTGTGCGCTCATACCAAAGCCCCCCCAGATCGATATGCTCCCCACCGCTGTAATAGTATCGAAGAGCTTTATCTCCGATCAATACCTCTCCGTGAACATCTAAAATCTGAGCGAGGAGATTAGAGGTTGCGGAATCGGCGTCGGCTTTGTCGGCATTGGGGAGAGAGAGGACGCTTAGCACTTCACGCTGAGCGACGATCCCGACTCCGAAGTGTCTGCAATTTTTGGCGGTGATGCTCGAGATAAATGCCGCATCGATCCGACGCATGGCAAACTCGCGATTGAGTGCCGAGGGGACACCTTTGTGATAATGGAGGCTTTGGTGAAATCGGGTGCTTCGGGCGTAGCGTTTGATAAAAACGTGAAAGGGGAGGAGATTTATAAAATCAATTTTTCCGAAAATCACACGTTCTCCCTCATACATAAGAGTCGTATTATACTTAACCCAAAGTAAATAAGGGAGGGTTAGGGCTCTTTTGCTATAATCTCACCTATATGAATATGAGGATATCGCGATGGTAACCGTAGAATTTTTAGGGCCGATTCAAAAGGCTGCGTTGACGTTGGAAGCAGTATCGTTGCGTGATGTTGCTAATGTATTAAAAGAAGATCACGAGATGGCGCAGTGGTTAGAGAATTGTGCTGTAGCGGTGAATGATACACTGGTGGCATCTTTGGATACACCACTCAAAGATGGGGATAAAGTATCGCTTCTCCCTCCGGTATGTGGCGGATGAGTATGTTGGAACTCTATGAGGGGGCATTGAACGTCCCTCAAATCATCACCCGTTGGTATTCCGAGGAAGCGGAGTATAACTACGGTGCCTATATCCCTTTTATAGGAACGGTACGGGAGGAAGACGCTATTGAGGGGCTGAGTTTCGATGTGTATGAGCCGATTTTGTTCAGTTGGTTTGACGCATGGCAAGCTAAAGCCGAGGCTCTTGGGGCAAAGCTCAAAATGGCGCATAGCCGAGGTGATGTACTGGTGCATGAAAGCTCCTATATCGCGGCGGTATTTTCTCCGAAGCGGCGTGTGGCGCTTGAGATGATCGAGCAGTTTGTTGAAGATTTCAAAGCCTCGGCTCCGATCTGGAAATACGACCTGAAAAACGGTGAGCGCCTTTATGCGCGTGATCGCTCTACCGCGATTGCAGGGGCAGGGATTCTGGGAGGTAAGCAATGATTTCGTATGAGACTTCCCAAAATATGATCTCTCTTCTGAGCATCGGCACTGTGCGAAGCGAGCGGATTTTTATCTCCTCTGCACTGGGACGGTTTTTGGCCGAAGATATTGTGGCGGATGGCGACTATCCTCTCCACCCAACGTCGGCAATGGACGGTTATGCGATCCTTCACAGTGATTTGGGTGTGTATGAGTCACTTGAAATTTTGGGTGATAACCCTGCCGGAGCCGACGAAATCGGCGGCGTGATGAGCGGGGCGTGTATCAAAACCTTTACCGGTTCATTGATGCC
>NZ_JAFLKV010000006.1:10692-14359 GCF_019163035.1 Sulfuricurvum sp. | reverse complement strand
TCGGCGGCGTGATGAGCGGGGCGTGTATCAAAACCTTTACCGGTTCATTGATGCCCGGCGGCTCTGATACCCTCATTCCGATTGAAAATGTTCGTGTCGATGGGTCACGCATTATCATAGAAAAATCGGTTCCGCACGGATTTGCCGTCCGTCCTGTCGGTGAGAGCTACCGCGAGGGGGAAGTCTTAATCGCGCGCGGAACCAAGATTGGATTTGCTGAGATCGGCGTATTGGCGGGGATTAACCGAGTGATGATCCGTGTCGCTCAGCGTCCGCGTGTGGCGATTATCGCAACAGGGAGCGAAATCCTAGACATCGGAGAAGTTGCGCGCCATGAGGGGCAGATTCGAAGCTCCAACAGCTACACCCTCCAAGCCCTCGTCGATGCTCTCGGAGGCGAGAGTATTCAGATGGGGATCGTCGGAGATGATAAACACGCCATTATGGAGCGCTTCGAAGAGGCGATCAGTTCATGCGACATCGTCGTGAGTACGGGTGGGGTGAGTGTCGGCGATTACGATTTCGTCAAACACATCGTCCCCAAACTCGGTGCCGAAGTGATCTTCAAAGGGGTGAATATTAAACCGGGTCAACACGTCATGGTGGCTCAGCGCGGATCGAAATTCATCGTCTCTTTGCCGGGATTTGCGTATTCGTCTACCGTTACCTTTATCCTCTACGCAGCACCTCTGATCGCTCGAATGTTGGGGGTTGAAAATCCCTACGATGTGATCGAAGCGACCCTCAAAGTGCCGTTTGCCAAGCGTTCGAACAAAAGCGAATTTACCGCGTGTAATCTGACATTTGAAGAGGGACGATATTGGGTCGATTTTGAGGGGAAAAAGACGGGAAGCTCTGCGATTTTGACCAATCTTCTTGGGAATGCGGGGCTTATGATCTGCGGTGAAGAGGATGGGGATTTGGAAGCGGGGACACTGGTTCGCGTTATCAAACTATAATTCTTGTCATCCTGAACTAGATTCAGGATCTTAGATTGCGGATTGAGTCCGCAATGACCAGCTATTTCACTATTTTGGCTTTAATCGCCTCTTCTTCGATCAACTCTTTGCGGTATTTCACCGCGACGATATTTTCGGTCTCATTGATATACCATTCCGCGATATGTTCATGTTCCAGAGCGTTTAATTTCTCCATATCGACATGATCCATCGAGATATAGAGATGGGAATATCTATGCGGATTTTGCATTTTGAGCGTCCACAACAGCCATAACGTAGTGATAACGATCAACGCGATAGTGAACACTTCACGGCTTGAGTATTGAAGCGCGATCCCTGCCGCTGCACCGCCGATAAACGTCATGAAATAGGCGAACCCGTTGGCGATACCGAGTGCCGCACCCTTTTGGTGTACTTTGGCGTATTTGGAAATCATAGACTGAACCAACGGCTCCATCATATTAAACGCCATGAAAAAGCTCACCACTCCGACGATGAATTCCCACCCTTTGGTCGCAAATCCCATAAGGGTAAATGAGACGATAAAGAGGACGATCGAGATGAGGAAAATTTCGCGCGGTTTATTGTATTTCTCTCCGAAAACGGCGGCGGGTCCCATCGCTAAAAGCCCCATCACCATAGCGGGGATAAAGGCTTGCCAGAGATCTTTTTTATCCCACAAAAAGCCGTATTCGGGATTGGTCAAAAAGATAGGGATAAGGACGAACGAAACGGTCATAAGCCCTTTTTGCATCCCGTTGGTGATAATCATACTAAGGAGATTCGGATCTTTGAGAATATCTTTGGTTGTTGTCTTGGAGTGGTAGATATGACGGATACTCGGAGGGGTCGGGACATTGGTAAAGAGGACAATCATCGATACAATGGACAAAACAGCCGCGATCCAAAACAACGATGAAAATCCGAATCCTGCGGCAAGTACGGGTCCGAGTGCCATCGCAGCGGCGAAACTTATCGCAATGGTTCCCCCCATAAGCGCCATTGCTTTACCGCGTGATTCTTCATTCACCAGATCGCTGATCATGGCAGGGATGACGGCACCGATAGCACCAGCACCTTGTAAAAAACGTCCCGCCATAAGGGTGTAAATATCAGTACTCACCGCACAGATGATCGATCCGACCAAGAAGATGACGAGTCCGAGGAGCAGTGTCGGTTTACGACCGATTTTGTCGCTCATGATCCCGAAAGGTACTTGAAAGATCGCCTGCGTCAGAGCGTATCCTCCGACAATGACACCGATCAGAATGGGTGTGGCACCTTCGAGACCCAGCGCATAGGCTGAGAGAACCGGAAGAACTAAAAATAGACCGAAAAATCGGAGCGACAAAATCGCGGAGAGTGGGAGAACCGTTTTAAACACCGTGCAACCTTAGATACGTTAAAATTTTCAGCATTATAATATACCCTTAGATGAAATGTCGGGTAAACACCGAACGTTAAAGTCTACTGTAAGGAATGAAATGAAAATCGTCTTGGCAACGTCAAACAAAGGGAAAGTGCGAGAGATTATCGAGCTCCTCCATGATCGGGAAGTTTTCCCTTATACCGATTTGATAGAGGGGTTTGAGATCGTTGAAGATGGCGAGACGTTCAAGGCAAACGCATTGATCAAGGCGCGTGCAGTCTATAGGGCATTAGGGGATGAAAATGCGATTGTCGTCGCCGATGATAGCGGTATCAGCGTCGATGCATTGGACGGCGCTCCGGGGATTTACAGCGCCCGCTACGGCGGAGAGGGTGCGAGTGATCGGGATAATCTCCTTAAACTCGTAGAGTCTTTAAAAGAAAAAGGGATGAATATCTCACCCGCACACTATACGGCGGCGATAGCGATTGTTTCGTGCGAAGGGGAAAATTGTGTTCACGGATGGATGCACGGGGATGTGATTACGGAGTTGCGAGGTGAAAACGGTTTCGGATACGATCCGATTTTTATCCCGAGCGGTCTTGAATATACGCTTGGAGAGTTGGATAACGATGTTAAAAAAGGGTTATCCCACCGCTCCAAAGCGCTGGAGTTGGCGAAGATTTTGATCGATCAGATCAAATTTTTACGCTCTCACGCCGGAAGCGTTGCCACGAAATAGAAGAAGATAATCCCGACAACGATTCGGTAAATCGCAAACGGGGTAAAGGTGTGGCGGCTGACGAAGGTGACGAAGAGTTTGACCGTTGCGAGGGCAAATACAAAGGCCGTTATAAACGCTACTGACAGCATAAAATAATCATCCACCACCATCTCGTTACGGTGTTTGAGCAGATCGTACGCGGTCGCGATGATCATTGTCGGTATGGCGAGGAGAAACGAAAACTCCGCCGCACTTTTACGGCTAAGTCCTATAATCAATCCGCCGATGAGGGTGGCACCGGATCGGCTGGTTCCGGGGATCATCGAGAGACTTTGAAACACCCCGATGGTAAAGGCCTCTTTGAAGCTGAGCTCAGAAATGTCTTTCCCCGCATCAATGGGTTTATCACGCCGAAGATATTCAAAAAGCAAGAATACAATTCCCCCCGCGATCAGCATAATACTCACCGTTTCCACACCGAAGAGGGCTTTGATCTGTTTGTAAAACAAAAATCCCAAAATTCCTGCCGGTAAAAAAGCGACACCGATTTTGAGCCACAGCATTTTGTCCTGCATCAGCCGCTTGGCATATAGGAATAAGACGGCGAGGATGCTT
>NZ_JAFLKV010000006.1:0-10592 GCF_019163035.1 Sulfuricurvum sp. | reverse complement strand
CCCTCAAGGGCTCCGAGGATTAATGCGTCAAATAAGGTCATAATTGAGCTCTTTTTTTGGCGTAATTGTACCATAGCCTCACCCCTTAAACCTCCCCTAACCTCACATAGGATAAAATGCGCGGATTTATGACACTTTCCCTCAAGGAATTTTTGAATGTTACTTTTTACCCCCGGTCCTACCCCTGTTCCTGAATCTGTCCGTGTTGCGATGGCAGGCGAGACGCTACACCACCGTACACCGGAATTTGAAGCGATTTTTGAGCGAACCCGCACATTGTTGTTTGAACTTCTTGAGATGGATGAGGTATTGATGCTCGCTTCATCGGGAACCGGAGCGATGGAAGGTGCGGTAATTAACCTCGCACATTCTAAACTCCTCTCGATCAATTCGGGAAAATTCGGTGAGCGTTTCGGAAAAATTGCCGTAGCTCACGGGATCGCAAACGTTGAGATCAAGCACGAATGGGACACTCCGGCTACCGTTGAGGAAGTCCAAGCGGCATTGAACGCGAACCCTGACGTCGATGCAATCGCGATCCAAATCTGCGAAAGTGCGGGCGGATTGCGCCACAGTGTTGAAGCGATTGCAGCGGCGGTAAAAGCACATAACCCAGCCATCATGGTGATTGCCGATGGTATCACGGCGGTGGGCGTTGAGAAAATAGACGTAACTAATATCGACTGTCTGATCTCTGGAAGCCAAAAAGCGTTGATGCTCCCTCCGGGACTTGCGATTATGGGTCTCTCTAACGCGGCGATTGAGAAAATCGGAAGCGGCAAAGGGTATTATTTTAACCTTGCTACCGAGATTAAAAATCAGCGTAAAAACACGACGGCATGGACGGCGGCAACGACGATTACTATCGGATTAGAGTCTATTTTGAACCGCATCAAAGCAGAGGGTGGACTCGATAAGCTCTACGCTGATACGGCACGTCGCGCGAAAGCGACCCGTGAAGCGATGATGGCAATCGGTCTCTCTATCTATCCGACAGCTCCCGCTGATTCGATGACGACGGTAGGGGATGCGGAAGCGAAAAAAATCCGCTCAACCCTCAAAGCATTCGATGTGAATGTCGCGGGTGGACAAGATCACATCAAAGATTCGATTTTCCGTATCAACCACATGGGTCTGATTGCTCCGTATGAAGCGTGTTGGGCAGCTAACGCGGTGGAATTGGCACTCGATAAAATGGGACGCCGCACGTATGACGGAACCGCTAACCGCGTGTTTAACACCGTCTACTTCGGACTCTAACACGATGGTATTTGAACACGAAATTCCTGAGGGTTCCAAGCTCTATTTTGCCGCTACGGCAAAGACCAAACGACTTATCGAAACCAAAGCGAGTACACTTCTGAGCGATGCCGGATTTGAAGAGATCATCACACCGCTCTTCTCGTACCATCAACATATGAGTGTCTGCGATCAGCGTGAACTTATCCGTGTGAATGACAGCGAAAATCATCCGATCAGCCTCCGCGCCGATTCGACGATTGATGTCGTTCGTATCCTCAACAAACGTTTGGGGGGAAATACGGAACACAAAAAATGGTTCTATATTCAGCCGGTGTACCGTTATCCTGCGGACGAGCAGTATCAAATCGGGGTTGAGATCATCGATGAGCCGAATCTCTCGGTTGCCCTCACTCAAGCAACGCGGATTTTAAATGTGTTGGAGATGAAGCCGTTATTGCAAATCTCCAATATTAATATTCCACGACTCCTTACCGAGATGTTGGATTTGAATTTGGATGATTTCCGTCATGTGAACATCGAGAAATTTTTGTCATTGAAAATCGATTGGCTCACTCGATTGGTTTACATGCAGCATGCCGATGAGATCGATGCTGTTGCTGCCATCGTCCCCGACGCGATCAAACCGGAGCTTTTAAAAATCAAAGAGCTCTGCGAAGGGCTGGAATATCCGAATGTGGTCATAGCCCCTTTGTATTACGCTAAAATGCTCTATTATGATGAGCTTTTTTTCCGTGTTATCGAGGCTAACGAAGTCTATGCGATGGGCGGACGCTATAAAAGCGATGAAACTGTTTCAGTCGGATTCGCCATTTACACCGATGCGTTGATTGACGCATTACACCAATAAACTAAAGTAGGATTATTTATGAAAGCGGATTTAATAGTAGGGATTCAGTGGGGAGACGAAGGAAAAGGGAAAATCGTCGATTTGCTCGCGCAAAAGTATGATTGTGTTGCCCGTTATCAAGGGGGGCACAATGCAGGACATACCATCGTCGTTGATGGCAAAACCCATGCCCTTCACCTAATCCCATCAGGGATTTTGAACCCAAAAGCGATCAATATTATCGGTAACGGTGTTGTTGTCTCTCCTGAAGCGTTGATCAAAGAGATGAAACAGTTTGATAATCTTCTCGGACGTTTGTTTGTCTCTGAGTCGGCACACATGATCTTGACGTTTCACACCCTGATCGACCAAGCCAAAGAGAAACTTCGCGGTGAAAAAGCGATTGGTACAACAGGACGCGGTATCGGGCCTGCTTACAGCGAAAAAATTGCCCGCGCAGGATTTCGCCTCGGAGAACTTCGTAACGTGAGCACATTGACGAATCGAGTCATGGAGTATTTTGAGCAAAACAGTGCAATCTTCCAAGCGTTGGATATCTCCTTACCAACTAAAGAAGAATTAACCGTTGAATTAACAACCTTTTCAGAAGCGTTGGTACCGTTTTTGGCGAACACGACTCAAATGGCATGGAAATTGATGGATGAGGATAAAAAAATCCTCCTAGAGGGTGCGCAGGGGACGATGCTCGATATCGATCACGGAACCTATCCGTACGTTACGAGTTCATCGACCATTTCAGCGGGTGCGTGTACGGGTCTTGGGGTTAATCCAAAAGATATCGGCAAAGTAACGGGGATTGTCAAAGCGTACTGTACCCGTGTCGGAAACGGCCCTTTCCCGAGTGAAGATCACGGTGATATCGGTGAGCGTTTGCGTAAGCAAGGACATGAGTTTGGAACCACTACGGGTCGTCCACGTAGATGCGGATGGTTTGATGCGGTAGCATGTCGCTACGCGAGCCGTTTGAATGGATGTGATGATCTTTCTATTATGAAACTTGATGTACTGGATGGTTTCGAGACGATCGAAGTGTGTGTTGAGTATGAAGTGAATGGTGAAGTGATCGATTATATGCCGCTTGATCTCGAAAATGTCAAACCGATCTATAAAACATTTGCGGGTTGGGATAAAACCGAGGGTGTTCGCCGTTTCGAAGACCTTCCAGCAACGGCGCAAGAGTATCTTCGAGCTATCGAAGAGTTGACGCAAACTAAAATCGGCATGATCTCTACGTCACCGGATCGCAACGATACAATAACACTCTAATCCTGCCTCAAGGAGCGCTTATGAGCAAATCGCGTTATGAGCCTTTGGTTAAACTCAAAAAAAAGGCTCTTGACACGGCTGAACGCGCCCTTATTGGTGCGAATAATGCGCTATCTTCTGCTTCTGACAAACTTAACCGTGCTTACGAAGAACTCTCCCACATGAGTTTACCCACACACGGTTCGGTGGGGGAATTTACCCAAGCTACCTCCATGATACATACACAACACCAAACGATTGAGCAAGCTCAGCAAACACTGCGCTTGGCAGAAGAACGGCAACGGCAAGTGCGAGAGCGTTTCAAAGCGGCTATGATAGATTACGAGAAATTCAAATATTTGGAAGTGCAAGAGATGAATGCACGTTTAAAGCATCTTAAAACACAAGAGGCTAAAATGCTCGATGAGATTGGTACAATGACTTACAGAAAAGAGGCACTATGAAAAAAATCGGTTTGATGATATTGGTAATAATGAGCGTACTTCACGCTGCTCCGGCTACAAAATCGTACGAGTGTACCAAGATTTTTGAAGATCGGAAAAATGAGCTGTTGGTCGAATTAGAGCGGATTGATGAACAAAAACAATCGCTCGATTCACTCAAGCGGGCTACGGAAGAGCTACTACGCAAAAAAGAGGCGATGGTTCAAGGAAAAGATGTTAAAGTCGATCAAAAGTTAAATGAGATCAAAGCCAAAGAGGCATCCATCAAAAAAATGTTGGACGAAAATAAAAAAGTATTAGATCAAATCAAGCAGTTAAAATCGGATAAAGTCTCTCAAACATTCGCTAAAATGAAGCCCTCAGCATCAGCCGGAATACTGTCGCAGATGTCAGCATCGGATGCTTCAGAGATAATGAGCACCCTAAATTCCAAAGTAGTCGGACAGATATTGGCGAAGATGGATCCGAAAAAAGGGTCTGAAATTACCGATAAATTACGAAAATTACCGGAACCTCCTAAATAATTTTCCATTTCCTCTAAGCGATTTGAGAGGTATTTTAGGCTAAAATGCAAAAAATTACACTCAGGGCTGGCAATGAAGGTTTCACTGACACACGTACCCCATATCGCAACGCGAATCGCTGTTGATCTTAGCCGTAGCGGTTTGGTCACTATGACCAAAGGGCTTGAAAGCTGCGCCAAAGAGGCTGAGACCATTATGATCGTTAATATTAAAAAAGAGATGGCTTTAGAAGAAAAAGTCAAAGAAATTGTTAATGCGAATGAAGAGCAGATCGATTTTTATCTTGCCGACGAGCGACAACTCTTTTTTATGATCAAAAAGAAATTAGCACCTCAGTACGGTGTTGTTTTGTCATATGAAGATCGCTATTCTGATATTGCACATCAAATTCTTGATGTTTTATATGAAGAAGATTTGATTAACTACGACGTGAGTGAAAATCGCATTAAAAATATCATTTACGATGCGATTACGGGTTCTATCGCTGACTCTAGTGAAATCGAATCGGCTGTTTATGAAAAAATCAGAAGCTATAAACGCAACTTGATTCCGGGAACGGACGAATATGAGATCGTGTATGAAAAACTTTATAAAGATGAATTGGTTAGACGGGGGATGGCGTAATGTTGCGTGATGCGTGGATTTATCTCGAAAACGGCACGTATCTGAGTGCCAAAAGTTTTGGAGCCGATACGACTGCGGTTGGTGAGATTGTTTTTAATACCTCGATGAGCGGCTATCAAGAGATCATTACTGATCCCTCGTATGCAGGGCAGTTTATTACCTTTACGATGCCGGAGATCGGTAATGTCGGTGTAAACAGCGAAGATATGGAGAGCACTAAAGCCCACTGCAAAGGGGTTTTGGTACGTCAGTATCAGCGTGAATATTCATCATTTCGTGCAGAAGAAGCTTTGCACACCTTTTTAGAAACGCACGGTATTATCGGTATTTGCGACATCGATACTCGCTACATCACCAAAATGCTTCGCACTGAGGGGGCGATGATGATGATCGCTTCGACCAAAGTTTCGGATAAAGAAGAACTCAAAAAAATATTAGAGAGTTCTCCTCGTATCGAAGAGATTAACTACATCGAAGAGGTTAGTACCAAAACATCGTACACCCATCGCAACGGAATTTATGATCCGTTCAATTTTCGATACAACGATGCTCCGACACCTAAAGCTCGCATTGCGGCAATCGACTTTGGAGTTAAGCGCAATATTCTCAACGAACTCACCGAAGCAGGGCTTGAAGTTGAAGTACTGCCAAACAGCTTTAGTGCAGATGAGTTGATAACACGTTACGAGAATAAAGAGATCGACGGTGTTTTCCTCTCTAACGGTCCGGGAGATCCATTGGTATTGAAACGTGAACAAGATGAGATTAAAAAGCTGATTGCACGCCGCATTCCACTGTTTGGTATCTGCTTGGGTCATCAACTGCTTAGTATCGCGCACGGATACGACACCCATAAGCTCAAATTCGGTCACCACGGTGGAAATCATCCGGTTAAGAATCTTAAGACGGGAATGGTAGAGATTACAGCACAAAATCACAACTATAACGTTCCTGAATTAGTACGAGAAATCGCCGAAGTAACGCATGTCAATTTGTTTGATAATACGATTGAGGGCTTGCGCTACAACAGTGGTCATGTATTTTCGGTTCAGCATCACCCCGAATCTAGTCCCGGCCCTAAAGAGAGCCGCTATATCTTCAGCGAGTTTTTTCAACTTCTTCAACGTTAACTAGATATTGGGGATAATCTCCCCTGATCTGACGATAAAAAATCCTAGCAGTGTTACTTTTTTACCCCAAATGCTTTATATATACTTAAAATAATGACTTTGTTACAAAAGTGTTAAGAATGTTTAATAATTTAAGATTCCTTAAATACTCTGGTTGCTATTATTAGAGTGTTTAATAGCCTACTTTTGTTACAAAAGTGTTAAGGGCATCTTTGATTTCACAGTTTTGCGAAGTCAGAGGTGCCCTAATAGGCTCTTATGCTTTGAATCTTTAAGGAGGTCGTAAATGGAGAATCGTCCATTGGAGTATGATTACACGGTTGCGAAGTGGTTTATGCTTACAACTGTTGTTCTCGGTATTGTCGGGATGCTTGTCGGCGTTATTTTAGCGTGGCAAATGGCGTTTCCAGCTGTGAATTTGATGGCGGGAGAAGGGTTGGCAGAGTATACCAACTTTAGTCGTCTTCGTCCGTTACATACTGACTCGGTAATCTTTGGATTTACCCTAAGCGGTATCTGGGCTACATGGTATTATGTAGGTCAGCGTGTATTGAAAGTGTCTATGGCGGAATCAAAGTTTTTGATGGTCCTCGCTAAATTGCACTTTTTTATCTACCTATTAGTAGTAGTTGCAGTAGTTGGTTCATTGTTACTCGGTATTTCTACCGGTAAAGAGTATGCAGACTTTGAATGGCCTATCGATATCGCAGTTGTTGTGGTATGGGTTATTTGGGGTATGTCAATTTTTGGTTTGATCGGTATTCGCCGTGAAAAATCTTTGTATATCTCTATTTGGTATTACATTGCTACATTCCTTGGAATCGCTATGCTGTATCTTTTCAATAACATGGAAATTCCAACGTATTTTGCTTCAGGCGGAATCGGTGCATGGTATCACTCTGTTTCAATGTACTCTGGTACAAATGATGCGTTGGTACAATGGTGGTATGGACATAATGCGGTTGCGTTCGGATTTACTGTACCTATCGTTGCGATGATCTATTACTTCCTTCCAAAAGAATCAGGCCAAGCAGTTTATTCATATAAATTGTCTCTTCTTGCGTTCTGGGGATTGATGTTTGTTTACCTTTGGGCAGGCGGACACCACTTGATCTATTCTACTGTTCCAGACTGGATGCAGACTATGGGTTCAGTATTCTCGGTTGTATTGATTCTCCCATCATGGGGTTCTGCGATCAATATGCTTCTTACGATGAAGGGTGAATGGCAACAAGTTGCTAGCAGTCCATTGATCAAATTTATGATCTTGGCTTCTACATTCTATATGTTCTCTACTCTTGAGGGTCCTATTCAAGCGATCAAATCAGTTAATGCTTTGGCTCACTTTACAGACTGGATCGTTGGTCACGTACATGATGGTGTTCTTGGTTGGGTTGCATTCATGATTATGGCTGCATTGTTCCACATGGCTCCACGTGTATACAAACGTGAGATTTATTCTAAATCGTTGATGAATACACAATTCTGGATTCAAACTCTCGGTGTTGTATTGTATTTCACTTCTATGTGGATTGCAGGTATTACTCAGGGTATGATGTGGCGTGCGCACGATGAGTTCGGTAACTTAGCTTACTCATTCATCGATACTGTAACGGTATTACACCCATACTACACTATCCGTGCTGTTGGTGGTACATTGTACCTCGTAGGTATGTTCTTGTTCGCGTACAATATGTACAAAACAATGACAAGCTCTCGCCGTGTTGAAGAGAGTGAACTTCAAAACGCATCGCCTATGGGCGCTTAATAAGGAGGGGAAAAATGTTTCACTGGTTAGAAAAACACCCGTTCTTTTTCGCGGTAGCAGTATTCTTAACAATCGCGTTTGCTGGTCTCATCGAGATTTTGCCAAACTTTGCGCAAGCGTCTCAACCGACTGTAGGGACTAAACCTTACAGTACGTTGGAACTTGCAGGTCGTCATGTTTATATCAAAAACAACTGTATGGGATGTCACTCTCAGTTGATTCGTCCGTTTAAATCTGAAACTGACCGTTATGGTCACTACAGCTTGAGCGGAGAATATGCGTATGACCGTCCATTCCTTTGGGGTTCAAAACGTACGGGTCCTGATTTGATGCGTGTAGGTAACTACCGTACAACGGATTGGCACGAAAATCATATGAAAGATCCTGCAGCTGTTGTTCCAGGTTCAATCATGCCGGCATATCGCTGGATGTTCAAAAACACTGCGGATATCGATACAGCCTATGCTGAACAAGTAACCGTAAACAAAGTGTTTGCTACACCGTATAACACTGAAATCCCAATGGCAGACGGCACAAAAGCAACTGTAGCATTGGCAGGAACACTGGATGAAGCAAAAGCTGCGGCGCTCGAAGAAGCTAAAGTAGTTGCGGCAGACATGAAAGATCAAGATGTTAAAGATGCGGTAGCAGCGGGTCAAATCCCTGAAATCGTAGCGATGATCGCTTATCTTAACAGTATGAAATAAGGGATTTAGCGTGGATATCGGTACGATTCAAGCGTATGCTTACTTTTTCTTCGTTGCGTTTTTGGTGGTGGTGTTGTATTCTTACATCTACCACCTCTACAGCTCGCAATGGAAAGGGAAGCGCGATTATGAAAAGTACGGAAATATCGCGCTCCATGATGAGATTACCGATCAACCGATCGAGAAAATCTCAAAAAATGACGATTTAAAAGTAGGAGGCATAAATGAATAAGACAGTACTTGCTGCTATCGTAGTTGTAATTGCAATGCTTGGCTTCACTTACGCTGCTGTCGGAATGGCCGGCGGTATGGGTGGAGAAGGTGACTGGGTTAACAAACTCGCCGTATTAGGTGCAGTTGTACTCGTTATCGTTACATCATTTGTAGTTACCAAATATGTTCGACAGATGCAGTTTGACAAAGCAAGTGGTAAACTTGCGGATGAAAACTGGGATGGAATCGGAGAATATAAAAACGAACTTCCTTTTGGATGGGCAATTATTTTCCTTGGTTTGATTATTTGGGCAATCTGGTATTTCCTTGCGGGATATCCAGTTGGTACGTATTCACAAATAGGTGAGTACAATGAAGAAGTAGCGGCTCATGACGCGAAATTCGAAGCAGAACATGCTAATATGGACGAAGAAACACTCAAAGAAATGGGTGGATCAATCTTTATCGTACAATGTGCTCCATGTCATGGTTTACAAGCGGACGGTATCGACGGTAAAGCAGCGAATTTGAATAATCGTTTGGAAGAGAAATCAGTTAAACATGTTATTCAAAACGGTTCAAATAACCAACTTCTCGGTATGGAAATGCCTATGCCGGATCGTAATGGTTTGATGAATGCTAATACAGGTGCTTTAATTAGCGATGCTGAGATCGATGCAGTATCTAAATATGTTGCAGGCGGAATGAAAGGCACTACTGGTGCTGATGTATTCGCAGGTGCATGTGCAGCTTGTCATGGAGCTGATGGAAAAGGTACTGAAATGGTTGCTCCAAGTATCGCGGTATTCAATCCTACGCTTGTAGCGAATGTATTGAAACACGGTAAAAAAGGTGCAATCGGTGCAATGCCGGCATTCAACAACTTGACAGAAGCTCAAGTAAAAGCGCTTGGTGCGTATGTCACCAGCCTTAGCAAATAAGGAGAGCCAGAATGGAAAATCGTAGTGTTTTTGCATTGGACGGTATCACCGGTATGTTAATCGCAACTGTATTGCTTCTCTCTATCCTCGCGGGTTTAACCGTATGGGGATTGGGTGTTCAACAAGGTAGTGCGGCAAATTATTACCAAGTCGAAAAAGAAAAAGACATCAAGATGTTCAGCACCGAAAATGCTGCACATCGTGTTGATGTAAAATAAGGGGTTTAGTATGGCAAGTATCATGGATAAACTCATCACAATTACATTGGTGGTTTCTGCAGCGGTAACGTTGTGGGCGGTTCTTACTCCGAATCACCTTTACGTCGGTTAAGGGTAGCTTTTGTTACTCTCACGAGGGCTCGCGGCCCTCACCCTCTCATTCTTATTTACTCTTTCTCTCCATGCAGAATATTTATATAAAGATGATGTTGTCAAAAATCCACAGTTTCAAGAACAAATCAACACAATCGGTGCTGAACTTAAAGCAAAAACGGGTGTGTCGCTCTACCTAGTCATGGTACGTGATTTGGATGAAAATCAAAGTATTGCTGATTTCGAAAAACAACTGGCAAGTGAACTCAAAGAGCCTGCTGTGATTATGACGTTTATCGAACTCAAGCAAAAAGTGGATATTTTAGCGCGCCCCGTCTCTTTATATGAGCATTTTAATAAAGCACAGGTGCTTAGCCCCAATGCAACCTTTATCGGTTCGGTGGTAAGTGCCGTTATGTTTGCACGCAGTTTTGATGAAATTACAGAATTAATAAGTAACCGTGGTGGAACAATTTTACCGATTTTGGCAGAACGTGCCAAGGGGGCTGAAATCGTTTCAAAATATTCGGTTGCGATGTTCAATGGATACTCTGA
>NZ_JAFLKV010000036.1:46188-67882 GCF_019163035.1 Sulfuricurvum sp. | reverse complement strand
ATTGTAACATAAGCAACCCGTTGGTACAATCACACGTAAAGGTAACGATAATGAAAAAAGCACTTTGTATAATGAGCGGCGGTATGGATTCGACTCTTGTTGCCTACATCATGTGCTCACGAGGCTATGAGATTGTAGCTCTTCATTTTAATTACGGTCAGCGAACCGTGACAAAAGAGCTCTCCTGTTTTCGTACTATTTGTGAGGATTTAGGGGTGAGTGAGAAATACGAGATCGATCTTGATTTTTTCAAAACCATCGGAGCCTCAGCTCTGACCGATCACAGTATCGATGTCCCTATCGGTGGGATCGAAGCGGGTGTCCCTATCACGTACGTTCCGTTTCGCAACGGTATCTTTCTCTCTATCGCAACGGCGATTGCCGAGAAAGAGGGGTGCTCTGTTATCGCAATCGGTGTGGTCGAAGAGGATAGCAGCGGTTATCCTGATTGTCGGGAAGCCTTTATCGAGACATTTAAGAACGCGGCAAATTTGGGAACCAAAGAGACGACAAATATTACGATAGAGATGCCGCTCGTGCATTTACAAAAATCTCAAATCGTTGAAGAGTCACTTAAACTCGCTGCACCGCTTCATCTTACATGGAGCTGTTACCAAAGCGAAGAGATGGCATGCGGTGTATGTGACAGCTGTCGCTTACGTCTGCGTGGGTTTGAGCGTGCGGGAGCGGTTGACCCTATCGATTATGTTTGACGCATCAAATTCACCGATAACGATCCATTATCGCCCCCGAAATCGTAACACCTATATCACTATTACCCACCATGGTGAAGTGTGTGTCCGTACCCCTATCAAAGATGAAAAGCGTATACGCCTGATTTTGCGGGAGCGAGAAAGTTGGATTCGATCTAAACTGATCGCCATTGCATCGAGTCCATTGGACTACCATACCCTCGGTGAAACAATCCGTTTTAGGGGGGAATGTATCTCGGTTACGCAACTACCAAATCTCTCAGAAACACTCAAAAAAGCTAAAAATAGCATTCATATTGAAAAATATTACTCACTTTTTTACAAAAATGAAGCTATTTTGACGTTACCATCACGGGTATCCCATTATGCACGAAAGATGAATTTGCACCCCAAAGAGATACGATTTAAAAAAATGCGACGACGTTGGGGGAGTTGTAACAGTGAGGGAATTGTGACCCTAAATACCATGATGATGCAACTCACGTATGAGCATATCGACTATATCATCGTTCATGAATTAGCACACTTACGCCATATGAATCACTCCAAAGAGTTTCATGCATTGGTACGGACTATTTTAGAGAATGAGAGAAATTTACGAAGAGAGTTAAAACAGATACGGATCGGTTAAAAATCAAGTTCCAGCTGTTTCATAGCGGAGCGTGATGGATTAAGTATCCCTTTATCCACCCCTGCAACGAGGGCAAAATGGAAGATTTTGGATTGGAGTATTGCCAATACCTCTTCACTGTAACGGTAAAAAATGATATTCTCAACCCCGATGGTCAAATTAGAACGCATTGTGTCGGGGAGGAGATAGATGATTTTAGCCCAAGAAGCTTGTGAGTCCAGAAAATCGATCTGCTCATCGATCAGTTCTAACAACGGCTCGAAAATCACGACCCGATCACTGCTTCCGAACTCTTTAGACTCCAGTCGTGAATTCGTAAAGACGGGGATAAAATGTCCCATTTTACTGAAACTGCGTATCTGAAACGGAATCCGTAAAAAGGTGTAGAAAAAGAGGAGATGTTCTAAATAGGGGATAAAAAACGGGGAGAGCATTTGACGCTCGTAAAAAGTATCATTGTGGATAAAAGAGGTCTCAAAAAGGGTTTGCTCAATGATGGTAATCGTCTTCTCTTGAGCACGGATAAGCTGCGAGTGCTCAATAAAGATATCTGCATCGGTAAGGGCAGGGGAGAAGAGGACAATCGATTTTTTCTCCAATGGCCAAAGCTTTTCCCAGATATTGGACATCGATCCCTCAATGTTGGTGAAGTTAGCGGGTGTAGAGATCATGGTAGAGAGATGCAAGGTGATCGGATCACACGCATAGACGAGCAACTCTTTCTCTAAGAGATAAAAACGGAGGAGCTTTTGGAGGGCGCTGTCGATGTTATCTACTTTGACCCATGCCACTTCGCTATCGCTAATCTGTGTCGGTTTATCGAACATTATCCCATACGCACCATTTAGGAGTGCTTCGGGGATATCCTCAGGAGAATAGGCAACAAAAAATGATCCACGCTTTACTTTTGAAGGGTCAAACACAACACACTCAAAAATACTGATCGATGGTTCCCCCAAGAGGGTACCTTTACTCAGCGCGAGGATATTTTCGAGTCTCATCCCACTGAACTTCCGGATTGGCGTGGTTTCTCAGGGCGGACAAGACATAATCCATCCGAATCTTTTGCCGCTAAAATCATCCCCTCAGAGAGCAAGCCCATCAGTTTGGCAGGTTTGAGATTGGCAACTACACACACTTGGGTTCCGATCAGTGATTCGGCACTGTAATACTCACGGATACCCGCTACGATTTGACGCGGATACTCTTCCCCTAGATCCACTTGTAGTTTAAGGAGTTTTGAGCTTTTCGGAACCTCTTCGGCATTTAAAACCGTTCCGATTTTGATCGAAGTTTGGAAAAACTGATCGATGGTGATAAGTCCCTCTTCAGAGACGGTTGTCTCTTTTTTATCTTCCATCTTAGGTTTCGGTTCTGCAATCGGTGCTTCATCTAGCATCGCTTTTGGAGCTTCTTGCATCAACGGTTCATCCACACGCGGGAAAAGAGGAGGGATTTTTTTGATGGTAAAGGACTCAAGCAACTCTTTGTTCACGATTAGTTTTGTATAGCTTTTCGTTGTAATCTCAAATCCGAGTGCATCGGCAATCGTGGATGTCGTGCTTGGCATAATCGAGTGGAGCATCACGGACGCTTTTGCCAACAGGTTGGCAACCAATGCAACCGTAGCAAGAGCCTCATCGTTGCGTCCCTCTTTGATTTTCACCCACGGCGCGTGTTCTTCAATCGCCTTATTGCCGATAGAGAACACTTTCCAAAGCTCTTCGAGGTAGCGGTGGAGCTGTAATTCATTCAAATAGGTATCCAAAGAATCCAAGATCGCGTGAGCATCATTCAGCTCTTTCGTATGATATTTTTCGACATCTACACTGTTAATAACAAAATCAGAGTACTTCTCGCTCATTCCAATAATACGGTTAAGGAGGTTTCCTAAATCGTTGGAGAGATCAGAGTTCATACGGTCAATCAAAGCACGCTGAGAGAAATCACCGTCTTGTCCGAACGGAACTTCGCGCATCATGAAATAACGAAAATTCTCAACGCCGTAGTGTTTGGAAACTTCACGCGGGTCAACCACGTTCCCTTTGGATTTTGACATTTTTTCGCCGTCGCGTGTCCACCAACCGTGAGCACCGATATGTTTCGGTAACGGCAATCCGAGACTCATCAAAAATGCCGGCCAGTAGATCGCGTGGAATCGGAGGATATCTTTACCCACTAGCTGAGTATTTGCAGGCCAGAAGTCCATTTTTGCCTCATCCGTGCCGTATCCGAGAGCGGTAACATAATTCATTAGCGCATCAAGCCAAACATACATAACGTGTTTCGGCTCATTCAGCGATTCAGGCAAATGGACACCCCAACTAAAACTGGTACGGGTGACAGAGAGATCGTTGAGCCCACCCTTTACAAAGCTGATAACTTCATTACGGCGAGATTTTGGGAGGATAAATTCTGGATGAGCTTCATAATAGTCCAAAAGCGGCTTTTCGTATTTGGAGAGTCTGAAAAAGTAGCTCTCTTCTTTGAGGATAGTGGTCGCTCTGCCACAGTCAGGGCAACAGCCCCCATCCATAAGTTGAGACTCAGGGAAAAACGTCTCACAGCTGACACAGTAGTTTCCCTCATAAAAGTCTTTATAGATATCGCCGTTTTCGAACATTTTAGCAAATGCGACCTGAACCCCTTTTTTGTGTTCTGCGTCGGTCGTCCGAATAAATTGATCGTAACTAATATTAAACTCATCCCACAGATTACGAAACGTCGCACTGATCTCATCGGCAAACTGCTGAGTCGGCTTATCGAGCTTTTTTGCCGCTTCCTCGATTTTTTGACCGTGTTCATCGGTTCCGGTGAGGAAATAGGTCTCATTTCCGATTAAGCGTGAATGACGAGCCAAGGTATCAGCGATGAACGTGGTGTACGCATGACCGATATGGGCTTCTCCGTTTACGTAATAAATAGGGGTAGTAATATAGTTTTTCATTTATTTTCCTTGTTAAAAATCAAATCCGCCGGTTTCACCCTTGGACATACTCTCATACACACTTCGGATGTATTTGGTGCGAATCTCGCATCCGATACATTTTTCACACACATAACAGCTCGTTACGTTTTTTTCTTCTTGGCACTCTTGGAGAATTTTTATGGTTTCATCCAATCGTGCTTCGTATTCACTGTTGTCCTGCATAGACACTCAACACCTCATTAACTTCATCCGATGAGCCAAAAAAACATGGGCTGGTGTCATGGACGTGACGCGGCTCTTTTTCCAGAACTCGTGCTGTACCGTCAACCGCTTTACCGCCCGCTCTCTCAAAGATAAAGGCAAAAGGGAATACTTCAAACAACATACGCAGTTTCCCCTCCGGTTTATCGGTGGCACCCGGATAGCTGAACAATCCGCCCCCTTTGAGGAGGATTTGGTGTAAATCGGGAACCATCCCGCCAGAGTAGCGGAGGCGATAACCACGGGTAAAAAAGCTATCAATCATCGCTTTATGGTACGGTGCCCAATACTGTTGTGTACCGCCCGGAGCCATGATTTTTCCCTTTTCGTTCAAATGAAGATGTTTGACAAACTCAAACTCACCGTTTTGAAGCAAATAGAGAGAAACATGTTTTTCATCGGCAAATACAAGTTCAACACGTGGACCGTAAACGACATAACAACTCGCCACCATTTTAGTCGGGGTAAATGCACCCTCATATATCCCAAAGATCGAACCGACACTGAGATTGACATCGACCAAAGAGGAGCCATCAAGCGGGTCAAATGCGATGAAATAATGACCGCTTTCGTTGAGCACCATCGGCTCTTCTTTCTCTTCGCTTGCGATAGTATGAACGCCCGCAATACGGCTAAGTTCCTCTTCGATAATCAAATCGCTTTGGATATCGAGTTGTAGCTGGGTTTCACCGGAACTGTTTTGCTCTTGGGAGTAGCCGATGTCTTTGACGTCTATCGCCTCTTTGATCCGAATAGCGCTTTTTTGGATCGCTTGTAAAATCATATTCATTTCATAACCTTTGCGTGAGCTAAAATCCACTCGATCACTTGATCGGGGTTGTTGAGATCGAGGATGTCAATCCCATCGGGAATTGTGTAGTGAGCGGGATCGATACTCTCATCGATCGCCAATGCGTTCATATACGGGAAATAATCGGCATCGATAGAACCTCTAAAAATACTGATACGCGGCAATGGGAGGTTTTTAAGCCCCTCAACGAGGAGAACATCAAAATCACCGAAAAGGGAGACCAATTCATCGAGTTCTTTATGACGCTGTGAAAAATAGGTGGTGCGGGTAGGGGAGGTGACAATCACTTCAGCCCCCGTATCACTGAATTTGTAGCTATCTTTCCCAGGGACGTCGAATTGAGCCTTATCTTTGGGATCATTTTTGATGATCGCAACCTCTAAAGAGTGCTCATGAATCAATTTACGCGCCACTTTGAGGATCAGCGTTGTCTTTCCGCTGTTGGAGGGTCCGGTGAATGCAATCGCTAAACGTTTTTTCAAAAAAACAAACCTCTGATAAAATAGAGGATATTATAGTCAACAATCATTGAAAGTTCGTTAAGGCGAGTTTACGTATAATAACGATTATTCGGTGACCAAAGGATTACGATGCGATTTTCATGGATAGCAATATCAGCTTTATTAGCCTTTAGCGGTTGTGCGCAAAAAGGGACATTTGATCTTTTCAAGATGGATGAGACCCATGAACGTGCGGTCGAGCAGCTTCGCACCGATGCTATCGTCCTCTCATTAGAGACCAAAGCGATCATCTCTTCGCTGTATCTCAATCATACCGATCCGGCTACTTATCATGAGGGTGAAAATTTTATTGTTGCGGTTTATTTTGAAAAAGATGATAAAAGCTATAAATCACGAGACTTAGAATCAGACGGTTATAAACTAACCCTGAACGGTAAAAAAGCGACCCTCATCGAGCCACTCGGTGAAAAAGATCCGAGACGCTCTCTCATACCGATCCAAAATAATTGGAATCGATTTTACTTTGTCCAGTTTAATTCTGAACTAAACTCTTCTTTAGCGCTTCAGCTCGAAAAGAATCAGACTGGCTCGGTTGTACTAAATTATCAAAAATAGCTTGTATCGATACCTCTTCATCTAAAATCTTTTTATAGATAACGTAGTTGGCAAGAACTTTCTTGCCGTACTCACGATTTTCATCATTTCCGATCAACTCCATACTCAAAAACGGCTCAAACTGCTCCGGTAAAAATCGTTTCCCCTCCATCAGCAGACGTTTTGTTGAACCAAGACCTCCGTTGTATCCATACGCAATCAAAATCGGATTATGGAGATTGTTGATCAAATGCTTCATGTGTGAGACCGAATAAGCGATACTGATTTCTGGTTGTAGCATATCGAAGTAGGTGGTTGGTTTGAGGGGGTGGACTTTACTGATGGTATCGACATTAAAGGGCATGATTTGCATCAACCCCAACGCAAATGATCGTGAAATAAGACCTGGAATAAGGCGGGTCTCCTGACGCATCAGGGCATAAACAAGCGCCTTTTGGTCATTACTAAGATTACTCATATATTGATCGTAGGGCATTGTAAAGTTGTGGATATACGGCTCATACGTCCGCTCTAACACATAACCCTGTACACCAATCGAATCGTTACCGTCACAACGCTCTATCAGGTTTATAAGATTATCGGGGGTCGAAGCTTTGATCTCATCGGAAAATTCCCGCCACTCAAAGGGGTCTATCCCTTTGATACTGTTACTGCGATTGGTAGTCGGTAGCGTTGTAAAATAATTATCCGTCGGTAGTTGAAGAAGTTCTCTGGCGTAGAGAACATACATATTGATATCAAGACTTCGTGAAAGCTCTTCTAAATAGGCTGGATCTTTGGTAATCTGATAAATCCAAAACACTGTTTTATCTCGATCTATCGGGGAGTAAAAACGCCCTTTTGCCTCAACTAAATGTTCCTGTGCTACGTCAAATTTACCGTATTTGATCGCATTCATAGCGAGGAAGAAATGGGTCTGCGGATCAAAATGATGACCTGAAATCGCACACAGTGATTGTTGTATCTGATCCATAGCAGGATCGGTCACGCTGAGGAAAACAATTTGAGAAAAATTGGGGTGCTGGACCAATGCTTCTAATACATCATAAGAGAGCATGTGGTTAAAGTTATCATGACGGTATCCTGCACCTGCTAGACGAAATAAAGTTGTTTCATTCGAGAGATTGTTTGTAGAGGTGTAAAAACTCTCCTGATTCATTGCTCTAAGCCATTCGGTGTTGCCAAAACGATTATTGAGCCGAACGGCAATAGCTTCGCGTTCCTCACTCTTAAGAGCTACTGCTTTTGCGGGAGTGAGTGCCAACATTAGACAATCATCCTGCTCGATCACGGGGAGATTACACGCTTGTTCACGCATACACATAGCGGTGTATTTGATTTCAGGTTCGTCGGTTTTTGCGGCATAGTCAAACAAAAAACGCTCATTAACATTATCGACTTGATAAAAGGCTTCGCGAGCTTCAGACACATTGATATCTTGATGTAAAAACTGCCAGATCAAGAAGTTTTTTTGTCGGGATGCAGGTTTATCGTTAATTTCAGCAAGTGTAACGGCACCTAGTGTTGTGGAAAGGAAGAGAGCTAAAAGTGTTGAGCGCATCATGAAGAGAGAACCACCGCATTAATGACATTTACTAAAATAACATCAAGTACTTGAAGTAAGATAACCAAAATCAGTGGAGCGAGATCGATACCGTTGAAAACCGTCGGCATAACTCGTCTTAGAGTTCGGTATGCAGGCTCAGTGAGACGATAAATGATTTGTACAATGGGGTTATACGGATCAGGTCGTACCCATGAGAGGAGGGCACCGATTATTAAAACCCAAATATAAACCGTGATAAGAGAGTGAACGATCCCACCTAAACCCGAAACTATTCCGCCCATCATTTTGCCACCTCTTTAATAAAATTTTTGATATGTGTATATAGATCATTCATTTCAGGACCATGCTCCGCACCGCTGAGAAGAAGACGAAGTGGTTTTAAGAGATTTTCCTCTTTTAGCCCACTGTGTTCCATCAAATACGCTTTGTATGATTCATAATCGTCAAAATGGGGAGCTTTGCGGGTTAGATCACGTAAAACATCAAACCCCTCCTTATACTCATCAGGAACGATCTTAGGGGCGAAAATGGCTCCGATTTTAGCGCGAAGTTCTTTGAGTGTACTGGCTTCTTCTAAAAAGAGTTTTGCTAAGTTTCCGATCTCTTCATCCGCAAATCCGACATAGCGTGAAAGCTCTTTGGGATCGAGTCCACTGAGGTGTTCTCGGTTGATAAATTTGAGTTTATCGATATCAAAATGCGCTGGATCTTTGGAGAGGGTGTGCAGATCAAACCATTTGATCGCCTCTTTGAGGTCAAAAATTTCAATAGGAGTCTTATTTTCGATCAAGATGAGATAATTGGTGATTGCATCCGGTAAATATCCCTCTTCAAGAAGCCATTTGACGCTTATTGTATCATCACCGATAATGAGCGGCAGATGAGCGTATTCGACTTTTTTGGTATACCCAAGTGCCTCATGGATCGCGATCTGTTTGGGTGTATCGCTGAGATGATCTTCACTGCGAATAATGAGAGAAACATCGGCGAGCATATCGTCCACCGCACACGCAAAGTTATACGTCGGAGATTTATCGGTATTCAACAAGACAAAGCTGTCGATTTCATCCGAAGCAAAGACACTTTCCCCTTTGATTATATCGGTTACGGTAATCGAATGGTCCGGTTTTTTTAGGCGAATGGTAAAGGGTAGGGGATTATCGATCACCTCTTCGGCATAAAGATTTTCACACGCACCGTCATAATGGTAGGCTATTTTACCCTCTTTGGACGCTTCACGTTTGGCTTCGAGCGTTTCGGGAGTACAAAAACAGTTAAATGCTTTTTTATCTTGAAGAAGTTGTAATGCCATAGCGCGGTGAAAGCGGAGGTTATTGCTTTGGAACTGTTGCTCTTGATATTCGATACCAAAGAGTGCCAAAATTGCAAAAATTTCTTCTTCTTTTCCAGGGATATTGCGCTCTTTATCGGTATCTTCGATACGGATCAAAAGTGGTTCTTCTCTTTGGCGTGAACAAATATAGTTAAACAATGCAACACGAAGATTGCCTATGTGCATGTCATCAGTCGGACTTGGGGCAAAACGGAGCATAATATTTCCTAAAACTTTTTTGCAATATTAGCAGAAACTGTGTTCAACCAAACTTTGCCTAGCTTTAAGTAGGGAGATCTTTTTGATAGGATACAATTATAATTAATTTTAAACATCAGGGAAACAGGTGTCCATTCAAAAGATTGCCAAATATGCTAAACATTTTGATTTGCATGTACTATATGAAAATGGGATTGATCTCCCTTTTCGTGACTCAGCAGAGAGTATCTTTCGCAGCACTGATTTTAAATCCATCGATCAATTGGAAAATGAGCCTTCGCTTCATTCGCATCTGTTGATTGTATGCGGATCATACGATTTTTTAAAAAGTTCAATATTACGAAAAGCTCTATCCTCATCACAAAGTCTAGAAATACTTATTTTAACTCCCGATTTTACGAATATAAATGTTTTCAGAATTGCCCTCTCATTTCGTGCATCTCATGTCACTTCTATTCCTCAAAACGAAGATGAATTTGCAAACTCGATGCTAGGAATATTTTCAACGTTAATCAAAAAGCACAATGACCTTATTGCAACGAATTACAATCGAATGATCTCAGAATTCTCAAATAATTTGTTTTGGATTCATAAAAATAGAAAATCACTCTATGCTAATGAGACCCTAAAACGGACCTTCGGAATTAAAAGTTTAGTTGAACTTGATCACTATTTCGAAAACAAAGATATATCTACTCTGCTTAAAACAGTAGGATTTTCACAAAAATTAATTACCAAAACAGATACTAATGACGATAGTAAAGAGTATTTTACGACCAATCAACCGCTCAAAGATGGCGAATACCTTATAAGTATGATCCCATTGTGCAGTCGGATCGAAGAAAATGACAAGCAACTTCATAATAGGATGAGTTTTATTGAACTGCTTAAAGATTCATTCGTCATTCATAAAAGGGAAAATGAACCGATTCCTGTTATCGTGATGTACATCGAAAATGCAGAAAAAATCATTGAGATGCGCGGCGAAGAGACCTATAATGATGTTTGTAAAGAGATTGTAAAGCTGGCACGAATTCACTTTGATCATGATATACATATTGCTCAATGGCATAAAGATATCTATACCATTTTAGCTTCTACTACATCGTTGGATGAACTCAAACAGTGTTTGGAAAAATTTCACCAAAACCTAAGTATAGAGATATCCATTGAAGGTGCTTCCCCTGTTATCGACTCATTTATCATTGATATGCACGGTGTTGAACTCAACAAAGCGATCGGCATTATCGATCACATTAATCAAAAACAGTTACTCTCACGTGATTTAGCCCATTTGGTCCATTTCGAAATCTCTGCCACTGAGCAAGAGGTAGATGAAAAACTACAAGCAGCTCACTATCTCGAAAAAATGATACTGACCAATACCTCGGTAAAACTTCTCAATTTTTACAAAGGGATTCGTATCAGTACAGCGGCTAAACTGGTCAAAATTTCCGATGAATCGGTTTATATCTCCATTGAAAAAATCCAAGGCTACGCCATGAAGTTGGAGAAAAATGTTGTTATTCAAGGTCCCAATATCCCTTTTGATATTTTGGCGAATGTTCAAATCGTAGATGTTGGAAAGAAAATTGCCGTACTGACTAAGTTTGAACCCCTACAGGCTTCAGGAAACAATCGTCAATACATCCGAATACAGAGTGATCATCGAATGCACGTCACCATAGGATCAGGAAGAAGCGTTCTCTCAGGGACAATTTTAGATGTTTCGATCAAATCCATTGCTTGTAAATTGAGTGTTTCCAAAGTCCCACTTCCTTTGCATTCTAAAGTCAACTTACAGTTTAATCTTCCGATGGAGCGTTTCGAGGATGGAATGGCAAATATGAGCGTCTCAGGAAAAGTTCAATACATTCAAGAGGGGGATGAGTTTACCAAAGTGGTGGTTGAACTGGAGCTTGTAGAACCGTTTGAGAGTTACTTAATCGAATACATTTACGCCCGACAGCAGGCGCTTGTAAATGAGATCAAAATGATCGCGAATAAACTTTAAACCTTTTTACTTAGAGCTTCGATGTGTCCACTATCTCCTAACACAACCAAAATATCCCCTTTTTCAAGAATATCGTCTTTTTCGAATGAAGTATACCAAACACCCTGATGTTTATACGCTATCGGCTTGACTTCAAATTCACCTTCAAAAATTGGTGAAAGAATAGAAGTTCCAACCCAGAATGAAGGGACGGTGAGTTTAGCGATCTTCATAGTGATAGAGAGGTCAATCGTCTCATAATGCATATTTTGCACCATTTTCTTTACGATCTTTTTAGCGGATTCCATCTCAGGATAGATCACCTTTGCCGCACCGAGTTTTGAGAGGATCTGACCGTGAACTGTTGTGATCGCCTTAGCAACAACGGTTTCAACCCCAAGCTCTTTGAGTGCCATAACGGTCAGGATACTGGCTTCGATATTCTCCCCGATACTGACTACCGCAACATCAACATTTCCGATTCCCGCCTCACGCAGAGCACGCATATCGGTTGAATCGAGAATAACGGCATCTTGGACATACTCATTGATCTCTCGTACATGATCTTCATCCAAATCCGCTGCGATAACACTAACCCCTTGTTGTGCCAACCCTTTGGCAACATGAAATCCAAATTTACCTAAACCTATAACAGCGTATGTTTCCATCTATATAATAACCTTTCCTTCTGCATATTTTATACGGCTCTCAACCGCTTTACCAACGATTATAAGTGTAAACGCGAATACCCCAACCCGTCCCATAACCATCAGAACAATGATATTGAGTTTACTGGGATCACTAAAGAGAGCACTGTAACTAAGCACTCCGCCATCCCCCGTTGATAAACCTACCGTACCAAAAGCCGAAGTCGTTTCAAACAATATTCTTAAAAACGGTAAATGTTCCACTTCACTCAAAATAATGGTTGAGATCACAACATAAATAGAAGCGACAAAAATAACAGCATACGCTTTATTAATCTGATATGCTGAAATGGATCGGCGAAAGATATGGGCATGTGTATCACCGCGAAGCGTGTACCAAACACCGATCAGTGCTAATGCAACTGCGGTTGTTTTGATACCACCCGCTGTCCCTCCAGGGCTACCCCCGGTCATCATAAAAAAGGTAGCGAAAAAGAGATTAGAATCAGTCAATGTCGAAAAATCGATGCTATTAAATCCAGCAGTACGGTAGTTCACCGATGCGAACCATGCTGCTGAAATTTTCTCAAACGTAGTAAAAGAACCAAATGATTTAGGGTTATTCCATTCCATAGAGAGGAGCAGTGCCATACCAAGTACTATTAATATTCCACTCATCCATAAAACGATCTTGGTATGGGTAGATATACGAAGCAACCGATCTCGACGAAAATTATAAATTTCAAGAAGTACTACATAGCCTAAACCACCGATAATAATGAGCCACGGTATGGTAAAGTTGATAACGAAATCTCCACGATACCGCATCATATTGTCACTAAAAAGTGAAAAACCGGCATTATTAAAAGCAGAAATCGAATGAAATAGACCAAACCATATCGCTTCGCCTAAGGGCATATCAACCCAAAATCGGAGAGATAGAATGATCATCCCAACCGCTTCGATAATAACGATTGACGCAAATACAATTTTCAAAAATCGAACTAACCCATCCATCCCTGGATGATTTAACGACTCTTTTAAAATAAGACGGTCTCGGTGATTGATCTTTTGTTTACGCATGACTGCCAAAAATGTTACCGCAGTCATATACCCAATTCCACCGATTTGAATCAGGGTAATAATAATGATATGACCGAATGAGGTAAAATCGACCGGAGTATCTTTAACGATCAGTCCGGTTACACATACAGCGGAGGTAGCGGTAAAAAGTGCATCGATAAAACGTAATTCACCGTTATGAGCAAACGGAAGTGAAAGAAGTGCTGCTCCCGCTACAATAAGCAAGATGAAGCTATACAATATTAATTTAATCTCTTGAGTATGTATGTCTGATCCTTATAATCCAAAAAATCTTTGTTAGTATAACATTCATGACATATCAAAACCTTAAAATAGCAATAACGTTTTCTGTTATAATGGCGAATATGAATGGTGTAATGATAGAAAATAGAGAGAAATGTTATCGATGCTATCGCCCGGTTAGCTCATGTATGTGTGCGCATGTCAGCACTATAAACACAAAGACAAAATTTATTATTTTGATGCACCCAAAAGAGTTTAAAAAGACTAAAAATGGCACAGGAAGATTAACGCACCTCTCACTTCCCAACTCGGAACTCTACATCGATATCGATTTCACTGAACACAACGCTGTCAATGCCCTGATCGATGATCCGAAAAACCTTTGTTATGTCCTCTATCCCGGAAAAAATGCACTTAATCTGAATACCGAAAAAATTGACCATAGTGGCAAACAAGTTGTAATTTTTATTATTGACTCAACATGGCCATGCTCGGTAAAAATGCTTCGACTTAGCCGTAATCTTCAAGCCTTGCCCAAGATGAGTTTTACCCACTCTAAAACATCTCAATTTATGATCAAAGAGCAGCCAAAAGAGTTCTGTCTCTCTACCATCGAATCAACATTAACGATATTGGAATTGCTCCATGCACAGGAGATAGAGGAGATAGAAGAGGGGGCATTTGAACATTTTTTAGATCCGTTCACATCTATGATAGAGTATCAGATAGGATGTGCGGAAGAGTCGAAAAACAATATCCGATTTAAACCCAGACGCGATTAGTAAACACCAGACGCTTTTTCTTTATACGAATCAAACACTTCATCTTGTGCAGGCGCGAGCTGAAAATAACCATCTAATTCACGGTGTTTCGACTGTAACAACGTCTCAAAATCATTTTGGGTGATCGGAACATTATCTTGGAATTTATCAAGAATGAGGGTATTGTTTCCTAAAAGGACCAAATAACTCATAGTTCCATAATCGAGCATCGCCACCGTATGAGCGTTATCGAGCGATTTTTGAAAGCGTATATGTACACCGCCGCCATCTCCTGAAATCGGAAGCTGATTCGATATCGTCGCTTTAGTATCCGATGTGTTTGATTTGTCAAATAACCAGGGTGTTTTTGGCTCATTTTTCATTGCTATAGTGCGTTTAGTAATATTTTGTTTTAGCCAGAATAAAATAGCGATACCGATCACTAAAATAGCGATGACGACATAATAACTTTGTTCAAATTCATTACTTTGTTTCGTTGGAAGGGCATTTAATGCTGCATTATTGGTAGCTGCCGGCTCCGTAGTAAGCGTATTGAGTGGTGTGGCAGGGTGTGAAAAACGTAAACGCAATCCATACGAATCCGATGTCTTAGAGGCTTGCATAACAACATCAGTGGTTGCATCCGCAATGATCTCAATATGGTCTTCTTTTGGAGAGAGGGTGAGTTTGGTTAAATATTTAGAATTAACATCTTTAACTTTTGTCTCTTCGATAAATGCCTCTTCGAGTTTGACGGTAAACGTATTACCGATATGATTTTGACGAAGTACACCCTCGTATGGGGTATCAAATGTCAACATAACATCAACGCGATCGTTACGATCATAAATATTGTAACTTAAAACTTTTGCACCCCATAAAAATGCGGGAAGTAAAAGTAAGGGGAGTAAATATCTCATAGTCTCTCTTTTGAAAGGTAATAAAGTACGGCACTCGAATCAAGTACCTCATTGATACGGATAGCTAAGTTTTTTTCATAAACCATAACTTCTCCTTTGCCGATAATACGGCGATTTACATAAGACTCAACACTTTCACCTGCAGGTTTTCCCAAATCAATGACAGAACCTTTTTCGAGTTTTAGAATCTCTTCGAGAGAAAGGGTAGTTTGACCCAAATCGGCAACAAACTCAACTTCCATATCAAGCAATCCGTCATAATCCATCCATGAAAGCTCTTTACTTGGATCAAAAACATGATCTTTAAGAAGGGATTGTTCTGTGGGAGCTACTGTTTCATCCATCTCTTAGAGCCTTTGTAATCCTATTGTCATTTCGCCGCCGTTTACACTAATACATTTAATTTCATCCATATGAAGGGTTGTACTCTCTTCTTCCGGTAGAATAAAGGGAGTTGCAATCGTAATAGTTGTTTCATACAACTCACCGGCAAGTACTTTTGCACTTCCAACGATCATGTTGGTAGTTTCCAAAAGCATATCGACCAGAGTTTGCTCATCACTATCCTCTTCACCCAAAAATATCTCTGTAATCATTTGAATCAATCTATCATCACATCCGATATAGGCTCGATGTAAACCGTCGTTTGTTGTTTCAATATCAATATAAGCAAGAAGTGTTCTCTTTTTATCTGAACCATCTATAAAATCAAAAGGGAGACGTATTTGATGAAGACAAAAGTTGGTTGCTGCTTCAATTATAATGGGTAACATTACACCCTCACTCTGTATATTTTTATGCATGATAATTAATTATAGCGTAAAATCAATTGAACTTTAGAGGTATTCGTTGAAGCACTAAGGGAGTATAATCGCGCGGAAGAAAAGATTTCAAAGAAAAAACATGACAATAGAATTAGCAATTTTAGGGATCACTGTTGGAGCACTCTCCGGTTTTTTCGGAATCGGTGGCGGTACAGTGAGTGTTCCAATACTACTATATATGGGATTTGGGATCAAAGAAGCAATCGGTATTTCGCTCATGCAAATGGTAGCGGGATCACTAATCGCGGGATGGATCCATCATAAAAATCGTATGTATGCTATAAGTGACATTAAATATTTCGGTTATGGCGGTATTCTGGGTGCAGTTGTCGGCGGATTATTAGTGAAACTACTCCATTCGACTATTTTAGAATGGCTTTTTCTCTCTATCGTTGCCTTTACACTTGCGAGGTTAGCATTCTCTAGTCCTGTCCCCTCGCGGGAGGAAGTAGTTAATCGACCGCTTTACACCCTTATCGGAAGCGGTGTCGGGCTATTTTCCGGTATGCTCGGAGTTGGTGGATCGATTCTAATGACTCCGATACTGGTTAGTTTTATGGGTTTTCCCCTTAAAAAAGCGTCGGCAGTAGGGCATTTTTTTGTTATTTTTTCGTCGATTTCGGCACTTGCTACCCTTTTGTGGCTGGGACTTGTCAACATTGAAGCAGGGATGATCATGGCACTTTCGTCGTTGATCGGCATAATGCTGGGTATTTGGTTGCTTCATCGGGTTAAAGCGACCCATTACAAACAGGTATTGGTACTTTTTTATATCATTATTTTTGCCATCACGGCATACAAACTTATCGCGGGGTAACACATGGACAAAATAAAAATTATCGGGGCACGGGAACATAACCTCAAAAATATTTCACTCGAAATTCCTAAAAACAAACTCATTGTTTGCACAGGAATCAGCGGAAGCGGGAAGTCGACATTGGCGTTTGATACCCTCTATGCAGAAGGGCAACGCCGTTACATCGAATCACTTTCATCTTATGCACGCCAGTTCTTGGATCGTGTCGGAAAACCTGATGTGGATAAAATCGAAGGGCTTACCCCAGCCATCGCAATCGATCAAAAAACCACTTCTAAAAATCCTCGCTCAACGGTCGGTACGATTACCGAAATCTATGACTATCTCCGTCTCCTGTATGCCCGTATCGGAATTCAGCATTGTCATCTGTGCGGTAAGCAAATCTCCAAGATGTCCGCTCAGGATATTATCGATCAAGTGCTCAAACTACCTGATGGAGCGAAGATTGTCATTTTAGCCCCTCTCGTGCGAGAAAAAAAAGGCTCATTCGCCGATATCCTCGAATCCCTCCGACATAGAGGATATGTTAGAGCGATGGTGGATGGAGTTATGATTCGTCTCGATGAAGAGATCGAACTCTCTAAAACCAAAAAACATACGATAAAAGTGGTGATTGACCGCCTCATCATCAAAGATGATAACCATGACCGCGTGGCCCAAGACGTCGAAAAAGCCCTAAAAGAATCCTACGGAGAGGTGGAAATCGAAATTCAAAATCACGACGAAGTGGGAATGCATGAAAAATTGATCCACTACAGCGAACACAGTGCTTGTTTTGACTGTAAGGTGAGCTTTGATCCGCTCGAGCCCCTCTCGTTTTCATTTAACTCTCCTAAGGGTGCATGCAGCGAATGTGATGGTTTGGGGATTCGTTATGCTCTTGATTACGACAAAATCATTGACTCTGAACTCCCGATAGAAAAAGGGGCGATTAAAATCGTTTACGGCTTTAACAAAGGATACTATTTCACATTCTTAAAAGCATTTTGTAACGCATCGGGAATCAGTATAACAGACCCTTTTTATGCTCTCGAAGAGCATCAAAAAAAAGCGATCCTTCATGGCAGTGTTGATGAGGTGGAGTTCAAATGGCAAGATCATCCTATCAAACGTACGTGGCCTGGGATTGTCCGCATCGCTTATGACATTTTTAAAGATGAAAAAGATCTCGCCGATTACATGTCAGAAAAGCCCTGTAATATCTGTACTTCCCATCGTCTCAAACGTGAATCACTTGCCGTTCGAGTCGCAAACAAAGGGATAGGTGATGTGATCTCTATGCCGCTCAAAGATTCGTACGCTTGGTTCGCCGATCCTCAAACCTTTGAGGGTTTAAGTGAGCAGAGTGCGATGATCGCAGCGTCGATTCTCAATGAAATTCGTGAACGCCTTTTCTTCCTTTTCGATGTCGGATTGGGATACCTCTCCCTCAGCCGTGATGCTCGAACCATCAGTGGTGGTGAAGCTCAGCGTATCCGTATCGCTTCTCAGATCGGAAGCGGTTTGACGGGAGTTATGTATGTTCTCGATGAGCCAAGTATCGGACTGCATGAGCGCGATACCCTAAAACTGATCCGAACGTTGCGATCATTGCAGGAAAAAGGGAATACCGTTATCGTCGTTGAACACGACAAAGAGACGATTGAGAATGCTGACTATATCGTCGATATTGGTCCAGGAGCAGGGAAATACGGCGGAAATGTCGTATTTGCCGGAACCCTCGAAGAGATGAAAAAATCCAATACACTCACGGCTCAATACCTCTCAGGTCGGAAAAAAATCGAGTATTTTTATCGCCGTGAACAAAAAGTGTGGATGTCAATCAACAATGTTACATTAAATAATATTAATAATTTAAGTGTCAAAATACCACTCAATAATTTCGTCTGTGTGACGGGGGTAAGCGGAAGTGGAAAAAGCTCACTTATCTTGCAGACATTACTCCCAGTAACGAGAGAAATCCTCAACCATGCCCGTAAAATTAACCGCGTAGCTGGGGTCGAAGTAGAGGGACTAGAGAAACTCGACAAAGTGATTTATCTCGATCAAAGTCCTATCGGGCGGACACCACGTTCTAATCCTGCCACTTATACGGGAGTTATGGATGAAATCCGTAATCTCTTCGCTAAAACCAAAGAGGCACAGATTCGAGGGTATACTTCATCACGATTTAGCTTCAACGTCAAAGGTGGTCGATGTGATAAGTGTCAGGGAGAAGGGGAGATCAAGATTGAGATGCACTTCCTTCCCGATATTATGGTGAAATGTGATTCATGTCACGGAAGCCGCTATAACCTCCAAACACTTCAAGTGGAGTATAAAGGGAAAACCATCTCCGATGTCCTCAATATGTCAGTTGGTGAAGCATTGGAATTTTTTGCCCCGATTCCAAAGATCAAAGCTATTTTACAAACCCTTAGCGATGTAGGGCTTGATTATATCACCTTGGGACAAAATGCTGTTACTCTCTCAGGGGGTGAAGCTCAGCGTATTAAGCTCGCAAAAGAGCTGAGCCGACGTGATACGGGAAATACACTTTATATACTTGATGAGCCGACGACCGGATTGCATTTCGATGACGTTAACCGCCTCACCAAAGTGCTTCACAATTTTGTAGAATTGGGTAACTCAGTCCTCGTAATCGAGCATAATCTCGATATGATCAAAAATGCCGACTATATTATCGATATGGGTCCCGAAGGTGGAAGCGGAGGTGGATTTTTAGTCGCTGAGGGTGATCCCGAATGCATTGCACGCGACTGGGAAAAAACAGGAAGTTTTACCGGAAAATATTTGGCTCTTGAGCTAAATAGGCTATAATAACCATAATAGCATTTTTTAGAGGATAATATTAATGAAAAGTTCGATTATAAACAGTATTAAATCTTTGCCTCCGCTCCCTAAAACCGTTATTGATATGCAGCGTGTATGCAACAATCCTGACTCCTCTATACAAGATTTGGTTAAAACTGTTGAGCATGACCCTATGATTGTTGCTAACTTGCTAAAAGCGGCAAATTCTCCTCTTTATAGTTTTAAACGTGAAATTTTAAATGTATCCCAAGCAGTTTCTTTGTTCGGAATGAGCATGACACGATCCATTGGACTTGGCAATTCGGTTCGTAAACTTTTGAACGTTGATATGGAACCTTACGGTATTAGTTCGGATCGTTTTGCGGAGATCTCTTCGATGCAAGCGGCATTAATGCACGCTTGGTACTCAAAAATTGATCGTTCAAAAGCCGATAAACTCTTTTTGGCCTCATTTTTACAAGAGACCGGGAAAATCATTATCGCCAGCGATGTGATCCAAGAAGAACTAGCGACCAATTTTAAAGCGGACATCGACAGTGCTATCGATATCGCTTCCGTAGAGCGCTCTTATATTCATGAAACAACTGCTGCCGTTACTGCTGCGATCTTTACCCACTGGAATTTTGATAAAGAGTTCGTTGACATGATCCAATTCTCTGATACACCGGATCTTGCACCGGAAGAGGTTAAAGAATTTGCTACGGCATTGCATATTATCAAAACCATTGTCCCGATAAATAATCCGTTCGGTGAACACGGAATCTCCTTCGGACTCAAAAAAGCAGAAGAAGCGGGCTATGATGTTTCAAAACTTCAAGGGGCTATTGATTCAATCCTTGAAAAAATAAACGCCTTATAAAGGCGATTGATGGCACAACCTACCGTTACTATTATTGATACATTTGGATTTTTTTTCCGCAGTTTTTACGCTCTTCCCCCGCTCAAAAATAAACAGGGTTTCCCGACTGGTCTTTTGACTGGATTTATTAACTTTATCGCGTCATTGCACAAAGAACACAGTAGCGATTATCTCATTTTTGCCCTCGATGCCAAAGGACCGAGCTTTCGCGCTGAAATCGATCCTGCGTATAAAGCAAACCGTTCACCCGCACCCGAAGAGTTGGTGATGCAGCTACCCATCGCTATCGAATGGATCGATAAAATGGGATACAAATCGCTCTCTATGAGTGGATTTGAAGCTGATGATATGATCGCATCCGTTGTGCGACAAGCACGACAACATGGCTTTTTAGTGCGTGTCGTATCGCACGATAAAGATCTCTATCAGCTCATTGATGATGATCGAGTTGTTTTGGTCGATGCCATAAGCAAAAAAGTGATGAACGAGAGCCATTGCGAAGAAAAATACGGAGTTCACCCTCGACAGTTTATCGATTATCAATCCCTCATTGGCGACACCGCCGATAACGTCCCAGGGGTCAAAGGGATCGGAAAAGTAACGGCACAAAAACTTTTAACTCAGTTTGTCACACTCGATGCTATGTATGAGAGACTCGAAGAGGTTACGCCCCCTCGGATCAAAGGACTACTTGAAACCTATCGAGATGACGCATTCCGTTCCCGTGAGCTGGTACGTCTCAAAGATGACGTATTTGACAGCCTCGATTTCAGTGAATTTGCGATGCACTTCGATAATCCATTTCTCCCTATTTATGAAGATTTAGTTCATTATGAGATGAATGCAGTACTTCGAACATTAAAAGCCAAAGCTCTGTTTGAAGAGTCACAGCCCTCAACCGTGACCACAAAAGTTGAAAAGGCAGCAGTTGTGCAATGTGAAAATATTGATGGATGCAGTGTGCTGATTGATAATGATGAAACATTGCACACTATTATTCAAGCTATCCCTCACGATACGATTATCGCATTCGATACTGAGACAACAGGACTCGACCCGACCAAAAATCATCTGGTCGGTTTTAGTTTTAGCACGGATACTAAAACTGGCTATTACGTCCCGATGATGCACAGTTATCTGGGAGTAGGGGATCAAGTAAGCCTTGAGGCGGCGAAGAGAGCGATCCTAAATCT
>NZ_JAFLKV010000036.1:43471-46088 GCF_019163035.1 Sulfuricurvum sp. | reverse complement strand
TGGGAGTAGGGGATCAAGTAAGCCTTGAGGCGGCGAAGAGAGCGATCCTAAATCTTTTCACGCGCAAAGTAATTGGTCACAACATCAAATTCGATCTCCATTTCGTCACCCGATTTTTAGGTGTTGATCGTCTCTCAATCTATGCTGACACGATGGTGATGGCATGGCTCACCGATTCGGCACGCTCACTCTCAATGGATAATCTTTCCCAAAACCTTTTAAACCATGAGATGATCCATTTCAAAGACACGGTCAAAAAAGGGGAAAACTTCGCTTCGGTCGCGATCGAGGATGCGTGTAAATACGCGGGAGAAGATGCTTATATCACTTATCGTCTTTACGAAGTACTACGTGAGCAGCTTCTTTTGAAGGGTGGAGAGGAAGCACTCGATGAAGCGTTTAACGTTGAGTTTCCGTTTACCATGACGTTATTGGGGATGGAACGCGAGGGGATCGCCGTTGATACGGCGGTGTTGGAGCTGTTTAAAAAAGAGGTAGCCTTAGAGATCACCACCCTAACCGAAAAAATCCACAGCGCGTGCGGAACCGTATTTAATCTCAATTCTCCGAAACAGCTCGGAGTTATCTTGTTTGAAACACTGGGGCTCGCTCACGGCAAAAAGACTAAAACGGGTTACAGTACCGACGAGCAGGTATTAGACTCTCTTAAAGATGAGCATCCCGTGATCCCTATGTTGTTACAGTACCGCGAGTATCACAAGCTCTACTCCACCTACATCGAACCGCTCATCGCTTTGGCGCAAAATGATCCTGAATCTCGTATTTATACCTCATTTGTCCAGACGGGAACCGCAACGGGGCGACTCAGTTCGAAAAATCCAAACCTCCAAAATATCCCCGTCAAAACAGCTTTGGGGATGCGCATTCGCGAAGCATTTGTAGCCCCTACTGGGAAAAAACTGATCGGGATTGACTATTCACAAATCGAGCTTCGTCTCCTCGCCCATTTTAGTGAGGACACTGTTTTGGTCAACGCCTTTAACGAGGGGCACGACATCCACATGCAAACGGCGATAGCGTTATTCGGTGAAACAGAAGCCGCGAGTAAGCGTAATATCGCCAAAACGGTCAACTTCGGTCTCTTGTACGGTATGGGGCAGAAAAAGCTCTCCGATACTCTAGGGATTACGACGAAAGAGGCAAAAGAGATCATCGAGCGTTATTTCGAGACGTTTCCGAGTGTCAAGGGATATTTTAGCGGCATCATAGAACAAGCCAAAGAGATGGGATATGTCGAGACATTGCTCCATCGCCGACGCTATTTTGATTTCGGCTCCGCCACCCCGATGCTCAAAGCGGCCTACGAACGCGAATCTGTCAACACGGTATTCCAAGGCTCCGCAAGTGATCTCATCAAACTCTCGATGAACAAGATTGATACGATGATTCGCGCTGAGGGGCTACGGGCCCGAATGCTCTTACAAATCCACGATGAATTGATTTTTGAAGTGGATGAGGATGTAGCGGAAACGTATGCCGAACGCTTTGTCGAAGTGATGGAGAGTATTTTAGAACTGCGTGTTCCGTTGAAAACCTCGATGCATATCGGGAATCATTGGGGTGAGTTGAAGTAATCTTCTTAGGAGAATTAAATGGTCGAAAAAATTTTAGCCAATCTCGAAAAATCTAACTGTGCAACCGACAATACATTTTTACAAGCGGTCAGCGAAGTTCTCACCTCGCTCGAACCGATCATAAAAACCGATGCACGCTATGAGCAGTTCGCCATTTTAGAGCGTCTCGTTACCCCTGATCGTATTATCCAGTTTAAAGTCCAATGGCTCGATGATAATAATCAAGTCAATATCAACAACGGCTACCGTATCCAGTTTAACAACTCTTTGGGACCCTACAAAGGAGGATTGCGTTTTCATCCCAGTGTAACGACGAGCGTGTTAAAGTTTTTAGCGTTTGAGCAGATTTTTAAAAACTCTCTGACGGGACTGCCTATCGGCGGAGCCAAGGGAGGGAGCGATTTTGATCCCAAAGGGAAGAGTGATTTTGAAATTATGCGGTTTTGCCGTGCTTTTATGCGTGAACTTTACCCTTATATCGGCGCTCGTGTTGATGTTCCCGCAGGGGATATCGGAGTAGGTGCCAGAGAGATCGGCTATCTGTTCGGCGAGTACAAACGAATTACCCACAATTATGACGGCGTTTTGAGCGGTAAGCCTTATACATTCGGCGGTTCTTTGATGCGCCCTCAGGCGACGGGATACGGTGCTGTCTATTTTGCTCGTGAAATGCTCAAAGAAGAGTTGCAAGAGACGTTGGAGGGGAAAGTGTGCTCGGTGAGCGGTGCAGGGAATGTCGCTATCCACACGATAGAGAAGCTTCAGCAGTTAGGTGCGCTGGTAGTAACATGCAGTGACAGCGATGGAGCCATCTATGATCCCAGAGGTATCGATCTACTACTCGTAAGAGAGCTCAAAGAGGATGGTAAACGGATCTCTCTTGCAGAGTACGCTCGTAGAACCCCCGGCTCAGTATATACTCCAAAATCTGAGTATCCAAAAGATGAGCATGCGGTATGGCAAATTTCGTGTTTCGCGGCGTTCCCGTGTGCGACCCAAAATGAACTGACGGTATCGGATGC
>NZ_JAFLKV010000036.1:0-43371 GCF_019163035.1 Sulfuricurvum sp. | reverse complement strand
CGTGTTTCGCGGCGTTCCCGTGTGCGACCCAAAATGAACTGACGGTATCGGATGCGAAAAAGCTGATTTCAAACGGATGTGTCGCAGTAGTGGAGGGGGCAAATATGCCGACTTTGCCTGAAGCAATAACTCTTCTACAACGCGAAGGGATACTCTTTGCGCCGGGAAAAGCGTCCAATGCAGGAGGAGTAGCGGTGAGTGAGTTTGAGATGAGCCAAAACGCTTCGATGGAAAAATGGGATTTTGATAAAGTAGATCGTAAACTTGATGAGCTGATGTGTCAGATTTATAAACGAGTTTCACTTACGGCAAAAGAGTACGGAGTGGAGCGAAATTTCGTCGATGGTGCCAATATCGCGGCATTTAAACGGGTGGCGGAAGCAATGATTCTTGAAGGTGTGTGAGTATTAATTTTTAATTAACAAACATTTACCGAACACCCACTACAATAGCGAATATTTTTCAAATAGGTTAACCATGAACAAAGTTCTCTCACTGCTCGGCTCCATGAAAACCATGGCAGCTCTTATGCTCATTTTTGCCGTCTCTATCGGCTATGCGACGTTTGTTGAAAACGATTACGGCGCGATGTCTGCTAAGGCGGATATTTATAATGCCCGTTGGTTTGAAATCCTTCTTGCGTTATTGGCGATCAATCTGACGCTCAATATTATCAACTTCAACATGGCTCGCCGTGGCAAGTGGCTTGTTTTTATCTTTCATGCCGCTTTTTTGATTATCCTCATCGGTGCGGCAGTCACACGCTATATCGGGTTTGAGGGAACAATGCACATCCGCGAGGGGGAAAGTCGCGATGTTTTGGTCAGTTCTGAACCTTACATCTCGTTTAATGTCATCAAAGATGGAAAAGCTTATCCCTTTAAAGAGGCTTTATATCTCTCTAAACGAACATCTAACCATTTTGAGCGTGAGTTGGCACTCAACGGTGAAACGATCAAAGTTAAACTTGATAACTATATGGGGGATGTTAGCTATGAAATGGTTGCCGATCCAAAAGGTCAACCGCTCTTTAATCTGATGGTCACAGGCGCGGCAGGAGCACAACAAGTCTCTCTCCAACGCGGTGAGTTTGTCGAAGCCAATGATTTGGTTATCGATTTTGATTCCAATAAAACGTTTGATAAACCGGTAGTTTCTCTCAGTGTTGAGGGGGAGAAAGCGTATTTGAGTGCACCAACAGCTTTGGCAACCCTCAGTATGGATACGCAGAAAACATCCGTTCTCTCCAAGGGTAAGAATGAGATGACCAAGCGAACCTTGTTCCAAAGTACCCAAAGCGGTTTTGTATTGCGCGAATTCTTCCCGAAAGCTTCAATGAAACTGGTCTCTGCTTCGTCCAAAGGGAAAAAAGGGCCTATGATGCAACAAGACTCTCACGATGCCCTAACACTTACTTTTAGTAGCGGAGAGAACAAAACGACTGAGGTCGTATTAGGCTCAGCGGGTGAAGTCGGTGAAGCGAAAAAAGTGATCTTGGGTAATACCGTTATCGAATCTTCTTACGGCTCCATCGAACGTAAAATCCCGTTTGCCATCGCACTACGTGATTTCGAGCTAGAGCGCTATCCGGGATCGATGTCACCGGCATCGTATGCGAGTGAAGTGACTGTCCTCGATCCCGCCAATCAAGAAAAATTTGATTTTAGGATTTATATGAATCATATTTTGGATTATGAGGGGTACCGATTTTTCCAATCGTCGTTTGATCAAGATGAACTCGGAACGATTCTCTCGGTTAACCACGATCCGGGGACATTGATTACTTATATCGGATATTTGTTGCTCTCTATCGGGATGTTTGGGGTATTGATCGTGAAAAGCGGTCGTTTTGCCGCTCTGGGTGAAAAACTAAAATCGATTAAAGCCAAAAGTACCGTTGCAGCGTTAGCGGTGGTTATCTTAGTACTATTTAGTTCGACAAACGCTATCGCTGCGGATGAAGAAAATCCGGTTATCGCTACGGCAAAAGGGTTCGATAAAGCCCATGCCGATAAATTCGGTCATCTCATCGTCCAAGATGCCAGTGGGCGTATGAAGCCGATGGATACACTTAGTCATGAGATCTTGGCAAAACTAAACCGTAACGACACATTTTTAGGTTTGACCTCAAATCAAGTCGTGTTAGGGATGATGCTCCGTCCCGATGCGTGGCGTGAGATTGCCATTATCCGCACAGGTGACAAAGAGATCAACAAGCTACTCGGGATTCCTGAGAGTGCGAAAACAGCAGCATTCTCACAGTTTTTTCTAGCTCCTGATGAGATTAGCGGCTACAAATTGGAAAAATTGGTCAATGAAGCAAACCGAAAAGCACCGGGGAAACGGGGTAAATTCGATAAAGCTCTCTTACAAGTAGACGAACGGGTTAATGTTGCCTATATGGTTTATACCGGTTCATTGGTACGTATATGGCCGAAACCAAGCGATAAAAACCACAAGTGGGATGCAACTATCGAAGCATTGCAAGGGCTTAGTCCAAAAGAATCGGAGATTGTCCGACTTCTCGCTATTAGCTATTTCGGTTCAATCGATGAAGCGATGAAAAGCGGTGATTGGAGTAAAGCGGATGAAGCATTGGAGCGTATCGACAAATACCAACGCTTTGTGGGTGCGAGTGTCTATCCGAGTGATATGAAATCAAAAGTCGAAATTTTTTACAACAAATCGAATATTTTCGAGCAACTTTGGCCGCTTTATTTTGTTGTCGGGTTTACGTTGATGATCTTGTCATTCATCAAAATTATCAAACCAACCTTCCGCGAAGAGTGGCTGAGCAAAGTATCCTTTGGTCTGTTAGTTCTTTTCTTTACGGCACACACCGCAGGTCTTATCATGCGTTGGTATATCTCAGGACACGCACCGTGGTCAAACGGCTATGAGTCGATGATCTATATCGGTTGGGCGAGTGTATTGGCAGGATTTATCTTCTCACGTCGCTCGGTAATGACGATGGCGGCAACGTCGATCATGACAGGGCTTATCCTATTTGTCGCCCATCTCAATTGGATGGATCCGCAGGTGACCAACCTCGTTCCGGTTCTCCAATCCTACTGGTTAGCGATTCACGTTGCGATGATTACTGCTAGTTACGGATTCATTGGACTTGGTGCATTGCTAGGGATGATTACTCTCATCCTCTTTATCCTCAAAAAACCCTCTAATGAAACTCGTCTTAATCTGGCGATCAAAGAGCTCAATGCGATCAATGAGATGAGTCTCATCATCGGGTTGGTACTTCTTACCGTCGGAAACTTCCTCGGAGGAGTTTGGGCAAATGAGAGCTGGGGACGTTACTGGGGATGGGATCCGAAAGAGACATGGGCACTTGTCACTATTTTGGTCTATGCGGTGGTTATCCACTTGCGTATGATCAAAGGGGCGTATAGCGATTACATCTTCAGCGTTGTATCACTATTGGCATTTACGTCGGTGCTAATGACCTATTTCGGGGTAAACTATTATCTAGGCGGTATGCACTCGTATGCAAAAGGGGATCCCGTTCCGGTACCTGATTTTGTACCGTGGACGTATGCCGTGATTGCAATCATTATTGCGATGGCGTATCCAAAAAGAAGTACGAAGTAGAAATTCTTGTCATCCCGAACTAGATTCGGGATCCATTCATCTTAGATTCCGTATCACGTACGGAATGACGAATTTATTTAAACCATCCCTTTACTTTTTCAAATGTTGATTCAAACATCGATTCATGTGGCTTGGATTCGATCCCAAAACTCTCTTGGAGCTTTTGGAGCAATTCTTCTTGCGTTGAGTTCAGGCGGTTAGGGTAGGTGAGGTGGATTTGAGCAATCAAATCCCCTTTGCCCCGTCCGTGAACATCGGTAACACCTTCATTTCTAAAGCGATACTGCTGTCCGTCTTTGGTTCCCGTTTCGAGTTCGAGTGTCAGCTCTCCATTTAGTGAAGGTATAGTAATGTTTTCACCGAGTACTGCTTGGGTAAAGAAAACTGGAACTTCGAGGTAGATGTCGTTTCCGTTACGGATAAAGTGGCTGTCCTCTTCCACTTCAAACGTCACATACATATCACCTCTTACACCGCTTTTTCCAGTGTTACCGCGTCCTGATACACGCAAACGATTTCCCGTATCGATTCCGGCAGGGATTTTGATCGTAACGCTCTCTTTGATCTCGGTAAAACTTTTACCTTTACAATCAGGACATTTTTCACTCGCCATCGTCCCCTCGCCGTGACACGCAGGGCAGGTTTGAGAGAAGGTCATAAAACCTTGGCGAACATACACTTGCCCTTTGCCGCCACACTGGCTGCAACTGGTCACTTTGCCCTCTTTGGCTCCGGTTCCTTTACATGTTTTACACGAATTTTTAGTGGTAAACGTCACCTCTTTTTCGCATCCGAAAACTGCCTCTTTGAAGCTCACACGCATCTCCACACCCATATCGAGTGGGAATTTATCCGTTGCTGCGCGTGATTGCTTACGACCGCCTCCGCCAAAGCCATTGAACATCTCTTCAAAAATAGATCCTAAATCATCAAAACCACCGCTTTGACGTCGTCCACCGCCCCCTTGCAATCCCTCTTTGCCGTAACGGTCATAGCGTGCACGTTGTTGATCATCGCTCAAAACTTGGTACGCTTCATTACAGAGTTTGAACTTATGTTCTGCACTCTCATCATTCGGATTACGGTCAGGATGGTAGAGCTTCGCCATTTTGCGGTACGCTTTTTTGATCTCATCACCATTAGCATTTTTAGTGACTTCTAAAATTTCATAATAACTCAAATTTTCCACGAATTGACTCCGAAAACATATTTTCGCGCAATTATACCATGTCAAAAAGAGTGTTAGCTTAATTGAGTCATAAAGACTAAACTATTTATGGCACAACGTTTGCTACAATATCGATTATGAAACGATCACTTGAAAAATTTAATCGCCTTGTCGATGCTCTGCAACAGCTCCCTGCTATAGGACAAAAGTCCGCAACACGTCTAGCCTATCATATGGTTATGCACGATAGTTTCGGTGCTCTCAAACTCGCTCATGCCATCGAAAATGCAATCACTAGCCTCAAAAAATGCCGATCATGCGGAGGGTTGAGCGAAGATGAGCTTTGCTCGATTTGCAGTGATGAGTGTCGTAATCACGAAATACTCTGTATCGTTGAAAATGCCAAAGATATTTTGACATTTGAAGAGAACGGTCTCTTTGATGGTCGCTATTTCGTGCTGGAGTCTATCGAAGAGCTAGATATTTCTCATCTGCGCGGGATTATTCAAAGCGGGATTAAAGAGGTGATTTTCGCCCTCACTCCATCAATCGCGAATCAGGGTGTGATGCTCTATATTGAAGATAAACTAATCAATTTTGATGTCCGTTTTAGCCGTATTGCGCAGGGTGTTCCGACAGGGGTAAGTTTAGAAAACGTCGATATTCTCTCTCTCACCAAAGCGATGGAAGATAGGGTTAGTATTTAGCAGTTCTTCTAAAAGGGAATTTAAATCGTCGTGCTTCGACACCGTGAATGACATAATAGAGTTCATAATAATGGTTGACAATGGTTTGGAAACGATCTAAGCTCGGACGGGTTGTCGCTAAGAGTATGTGGTCATGTGGTCGAAGCACTGTATTACCATCTGGTAAAAGGATAAATTCACCATTTTCTCGTTCAAGTCCTAAAATAACGATTTCTAGATTGTCTCCATCACGATACGGATTATCGATAAGTTGCTTAATGGTTACTGTAGATTCTGTTAAATAGCGACTAAGGGCATACATCTGTTGCTCATCAATTTCCATCTCGATAAGGGCAGGGCGTTTATTAACACGTTTAGTAATGAGCAATAACGTATCAACAAATGTTTCATAGCTTTGTTTAGAAATCTCATCGATAAATTTGAATGTCATCGGTCTATCAATGTAGTTGTAGCCATCCAGTGCGGCGATTTGATCAAGTACGAAAATTTTGTCAACTTTTAGATTACTAAAAAGGCTTCGCTCTTCGAGCTCATTTTCCCGAACGATAGCAAAAATATTAGGATTTAGAGTCCGCGCGGTAGCGATGATTGAGAGGTTGATTGCATCATCATTGGTTCCTGCAATAATGCAGGCCGCTTCCATGATCCCCGCCTGAATAAAGAAATCTTGATCCGAAGAGACTTTTTCGTGGGTATCTTTGTTAATATCGAGATAAGTGTATTCGATTTGGTTGTTATCGAGGGTATTTTGAAGCGTCTTTCCAAAACGACCTTTTGCACATACGATGTATTTTCCTTTAGGGAGAATATCACTTTTACTAACATGCAAATTCCCCCCTTGAACCCAACTAAGAAGATTAAAAAGATACGGAGAACGAAGTGCAAAATCGATCCGTTTTGAGATAATAGAAAAAGCATCGATGACATGATCGACACCAATATTTGAAAGATTTTCTCCCCCTTGTTTAATACCTGAACGAGCGATAATATGAAGTTTTTTATTCAAGATACGGGCACGAACGGAAATTTTTAAGTTGAGCTGATCATCATCGAAAAGGGTAACGATAAATTTGCAATGGTGGGATTCAATACCGGAAGATTTAAGGACTTCGGTCATGGAAGCATCCGCGACGATAGCGGGAATTGAGGGGAGATACATTTCACTTTGTAATGCTTCGATTTTTTCGATGCTTTTATCGATAACAATGATTCGGTAAAGGTTATCTTTGTTAAGTTTATCAATCAGCAGTTTTCCCGCATCGGTATAGCCACAGATAATGATGAAATCTTGACCCAAATGATGGACTCTCCGCCGAAAGTTATTCATTTTCATCGCAGTAGTAAAGGTTTTTTCCTGAAACAATGCGATGATCGAACCTAACGCATAAATCCATGCCGGAACAGAGGCGTAAATAGTAAGTAGAACCACCATTCGTTGCGGATAGCTAAATGGATAAGGGATTTCACCGAATCCGATGGTCGTTGCCGTATATCCGACAATATACATCGCATCGAAAAAACTTAGGTAAACCGTTTTTCCGCTTCCGTCTACACCCGGAACAAGGGTTAATAAAATAACTGGGATTGAGTGTGCAAGATTGAGAACAATGAGGGGAGTCCTCATTTTTCGTAAAAAAAGCCAGATTGTCGATTCGTTACTCATCGATTAGGATATCAGCGTTTAAGTAAAAGAGTTTCACCGACGAAGAGGGTGACGGATATAACGTTAGCGACTAATGCACCCGCTGCAAGAGAGACAACAATCGTAAACAATTCTACACTCATTACTCCCGTCATATTCACAATCCCCCAAAACGATGCAGCCGCAATGAGTTGAAGATCCGCTACAAAACTAGTAGCGAGGAGGACGGAGCCTGTTTGGGTTTTATCTCCCAATTTCATAATGGTAGCAATAATATTTACGGTAATAGCGGCAACCAGTTCATAGACACTGTGATACGCGATGACATCAAAATCACCGTACACAAACCCGAAATTCAGGGTAAGCGCAAGGATGATAAAAAAACCGGAAATAACCTTTTCGGAATTCATAAAACCTCTTTTTTATTTAATTGTACTTCATATTTACTTTAGACACGATAACATCTTGTCAAGCGCCTAAAAATATTTTATTTTAATGGTAAAAATTGAATCAAATCAAGCTGCTTCATCGGTTTAGCAAATAAATACCCTTGGAGCTCATTTGCCCCCTGCGTGACCAAAAACTCTTTTTGTTCCGCTGTTTCGACACCTTCGGCTACGATGGTAACATCAATGATTTTTGAGAGGGCTATGATACTTTTAATCAGAGTAGGTCCTCGCTCATCCACACCTATTTTACGGATAAACGATTGATCAATTTTTAAGATATCAATATCAAGCTCCAAAATATAACTCAGCGACGAATATCCTGTACCAAAGTCATCAATTGCAATTTTAACCCCTAATGCATGTAAATCACTAATCACTCTTTTGGCAGTAATGATATCACTCATCAAAGAGGTCTCCACAATCTCTAAAACTAGGTTTTCTGGTTTTAGTCCATAAGAAGCAACAATGTTTTCAATAAACTTAACAAAAGATTCATTTAGTAGAGTCTCTACAGTAAGATTAATTGCAACAGAACCTTGTTCTTTAAATGCAGGAGATAGGAGGCTAAATGTTTTGATAGCCGTAGTAATAACCCACTCGTCTATTTCTATCATCAATCCTGCTTTATGCGCTGTCGGTAGAAAATCATTAGGAGTAATAAGCCCTTTTTTCGGATTATTCCAACGGATTAATGCTTCAAAAGAGAGGCACTGATTCGTTAATGAATCAATTATCGGCTGATAAAATAGAATCAATTCATTGTTTTTAATCCCCTCTTTGAGTTCATTTCCGGCTTGGAGATAGGTAGTCGCTTCCTCTCTCATTTGCGGTGTGTAAAAATGGTATTTATTTCGACCCGATTCTTTCGAAGCGTACATCGCCGCATCCGCATTACTCAAAAGAGCTTCTGCATTATCTCCATCATTCGGATAGATACTGATACCGATACTGCATGCGCTAAAGATCTTTTTGCCACCGATCAGGAAAGGGGTTTCAAAAAGCTTTTTCAATTTTTCTGCAACATGAGCAAAATGGGTAACATCTGAGCCATTTTCGATTATAAGAACAAATTCATCACCTCCGATTCGGGCAATAGTATCGCCATTGCGAGTTACTTTTGTTATCCTTTTTGCTACTTCAATGAGAAGTTGATCACCGCTTAAATGCCCCATCGAATCATTGACCTCTTTGAAATGATCCAAATCGATAAAAAATAGGGCAAAAAGTTCTTTTGATCGATGTTTATGTTGAATGGTTTGCTCAATACGATCATTTAGAAGGCGTCGATTCGGAAGTTGAGTGAGAGGATCGTGCATCGAAATATGAGAAAGTTTTTGTGTTTCAGAAAAAAGTTGATCTTGAATAATAATATAGTCGGTGATATCGTGAGATATTTCGAGATAAGCAGAAATTTCTCCCTCTTCATCAAAAATAGGACGCATGTGTATCTCAACATGGCGTTTTTCTCCACTCTCCAATATATGAATTTGACGAACAGTAATAGATTTTTTAGTAATTCCCACCTGTTTTATAGGGCATACATGGTCATGTTCCGTACATGGATGCTTTAAGTGGTAGTTGAGTCCATAGCATTTAATCGATTCATCGTTAACAATATTTGGATTTAAATTTTTGGCAGCGTTGTTGAGCATCATGACCGAGTAATCAGGTTTGATATACAAAATGGGATCAGGAATTTCATCGATAATCGTCTGCATAGTCTCTTTTGAGGTTTTTAGTAGACTCTCCAGAACATTTATTCGGGCTACTTTGTGCATAACATTCAAAAGTTGATTGGGATTGGTCGGTTTCAGTACATAACTATCAACACGTAAATCTATACTACGCAAGAGGAGATTGGTATCGCTAAATGCAGAGTTGACGATAATCGGAATCGAACTATCCGTTTTGCGTATCTCTTCGATCATGTCAAGCCCGCTCATTTTGGGAAGCTGAAGATCGCTGATAATCATATGCGGTGAGTATTTATGAAAAAGTTCAAGCCCTTCTTCTCCATTGCGTCCAATCAAGATTGTTTTAAAATCATCACCAAAAGCATTGCTAAATGCACTAATCGTAGATTCGTCATCTTCGACGTACAAAAGTATCAAGGAATTAAGCATTTTCACCTACTAGCAGTGAAATAGAGGTTTTCATCCCGTTTTTAATCGACTTCATTTCAATGGATCCATTCATACTGTTTTCGATAATCATTTTGGACATATATAAGCCGATTCCAGTCCCTTCTTTTTTCTCTTTGGTTGTGAAATAAGGTTCAAATAAGCGGTTCATAATCTCATCAGAAGCTCCCCCACCGTTGTCGGTGATGAAGATGGTAACTCTTTGTGTATCTTTTTCAACTTTGAACCGGATGGTTCCCTCACTTTTTTGAGAGCTTAAAATTGCATCTTTGGAGTTGTTGAGAATGTTGATTAGCACTTGTGAAAACTCATTTTCATAGCCATAAATCTCACAATCATTCATTTCATCATGGAGAATCGTGATTCCTGATTGTTTAAACGAGTCTCTGACGAAGGAGATCGTTTTAGTGATGAGGGCGTTGAGATGAAATATTTTTTTCATTTTATTGGGATTGAAAAAATCGCGAAAATCATCGATTGTAAGCGACATATGCTGGATCGTTTTTTGGGACTCTTCGACAAAATCGCGAAATACCTCTTCACTAAGGGTATGCGCACGAAATTTTTTCTCGGCCCCGAAAAGGTTGAGTGCGAGCGAGTTAAGCGGCTGACGCCATTGATGGGCGATATTGCCGATCATCTCCCCCATACTAGCGAGTTTGGATTGCTGAAACATTAGTTCTTGGTTGCGGATAATATCGGTTTTATCGGTAAATCCGATAATGACGCCGAAATCGTCGGTAGTAAAATTGATCGCTTTGATTTGAAACCAATAGATTCGGCTATCAATGATCAAATCGTATTCAATCTCGGTTTTGTTTTGGACAACACTTTTGACATTATCAAAAAGGTTCGGGATGTTAACGAGGGCATTGATGACGATTTCGCTCAAATTGATTTTATGGGAATAGTTGATTTGGAAAAAACGTTCCATCCCTTTGGTATGGAGAAAGAGATCGAGATTTTTGTCCAAAATTAACACATCGGTGTTAATCACTTCAACCACTCGGTTGAGCGCTTCATTGACAAACGCCAACTCTTTGTTTTTGTGCTGAAGCTCATCATTGACGGTGCTGAGTTCTTCGTTCGTACTTTGTAACTCTTCGTTAGAGGTTTCCATCTCTTCATTGGTACTTTGGAGCTCTTCGTTGGTGCTTTGGAGCTCTTCGTTGGTGCTTTGGAGCTCTTCATTGGAAGTTTCTAGCTCTTCGATGGTGATTTGGAGACGCTCTTTGAGTGCGGTTAGCTCATTTTCAAGGATATTGACATCATTGATGTCGTGTGCTTGCATCTGATGCGACAGAAGCGGGGAGCGTTCGGTTTCATTGATCTCTTCGAAGGTGACAAAATAGCTACTTTCGGCGAGTTTATTGCGACCAAGGGGAAAGACGGTGATTATGATGTAGATGCGATCATCCGTGAGGGGGAGAATACGGATTTTTTTGGAAACCGCTACCGACTCATTTTTGACCGCTTCGTTGAGAGTTGCACGCAGATCGAGGCGAAGAAAATCACTCACTTGTTTGTAGATCTCATTGGTTACTAAACCGCTGGGGTGAGAGAGATGGCTGTTTTCACCTTTGAAAAATAAAATACCCCCGTTCGAATCGACGACCACGCCGTTTTGTGCGAAGTATCCTGAAACGGCACTGTTGATTGAGACATTGATATCCAGAACATTGACTTCATCCCGCAGTTTTCGTGAGCCGCGTTGGAAATCTTTTCTCTGGAAATAGGCGAGGGCATCGATATCGGAATTTCCCATATCAGTCGATTTGCGATAAATTTTATGTTTATTATCGATGATGGCAAAAATAGAGGTGAGGTTTCCGATTGTTTCAGAGAGGCCCAAAAACATCAAACCTTGATACCGCATTGCATAAGAGAAGATACTGATAACACGATGTTGAAGATCTGCATTAAAATAGATCAAAAGATTGCGGCAGCTAACGAGATCAAGGTTAAGAAACGGTGGGTCTTTGATGACGTCGTGTTTTGAAAACACGATCATGTCACGTATCGGTTTTGTAGGGGAAAAACGGTGGTTTTTTTCGACAAAGTAATTAGCAAGTATATGTGGATCAACTTCGCTGATTTCATCATCATTGAAGCTTCGATTTCGGGCTTCGTCAATTGCTTCTTCACTCACATCAGTCGCAAAAATAGTTACTTTTTTCGTAATTTCCATTTTTTTCAACAGCTCTGTCACCACGATAGCGACAGAGTATGCCTCTTCACCGGTAGCGCACGCAGCAATCCAAATGCGTAAGTGGTTATCGAGTTTATCTCGGAGGAGGGTTTCTAACTCTTTTTCAAGAGCTTTAAATGCCTCTTTATCTCGAAAAAGAGAGGTAACGATGATGAGTAGCTCTTTTTTTAGCTTTAAAATTTCTGCGGGAGAGCGCTGAAGCAGATCGATATAATCATCCACACTTTCGGATTTTGTATCGATAATTCTGCGCTCTAAGCGGCGATGGATAGTATTTTCTTTGTAGTCACTGAAATCAACGTCACTTTTTTGATTTAAAAGTTTAAAGATTTTGTCAATATTGTCTAAAAGATCAAAATGACGGTCAAAGTATTTGGGATCATCAATCGCGTAGGTAATCCCCTGTGCTAAAAGTTCTGAGGGGAGAACAGCATCTACGGCGTGTGTGTCGATAGCCGCTTTCGGCATCGAAAAATATTTTGCGTTTTCATTTTCCGCGAGAGCGATCCCGCCGTTTTGTTTAATGGCGATGATCCCCTCTGCACCGTCACTTCCGGTACCGCTGAGGATAATACCGATCGCTTTTTCTTTTTTCTCTTGAGCCAATGACTTTAAAAATCGATTGACAGAGGGTTTAGGATAGGGTTTTATCGAGGGGGCGGTGAGGATGAAACGCCCATTTTCGATTAATAGATCCGAATTTGGTGGACAATAGTAAATATTATCCGCCAAAGGCTCTAATCCATCCGTGATTTCCGTAATCGGGATTTTTGAAAAACGTGATAGTAACGTTCCTAATAATGTGGGTTGTTTTGGATCGAGATGTTGGACGATAACATAGGTAACTCGGTCAGAGAGCTCGATGTTTTGGATAAATTTTTGAAGTGCTTCAAACCCACCGGCACTGGCACCTAGCCCTACAATCGTCAAATTTTTGTAGGTATCTACTTTTTTATCTTTAACCATCGTCTAAATCATCCTTTTGATTTGTTGAATCAATTTTTGTACGGCGGTCACATTTTTCTGAACCCCCAAAAAATACTTTATCTTATTATTTTTCTTGTCGAAAATAGGGCTAATAGTGAGTTCATTAAAAATAAGCTCTCCGCTTTTAGTGTAGTTACGCAGGGTAACGGTGACATCTCGCTGTTTACTAAGCGCTTCGCGTACTTCGTCAAGTCCCGTTTGATCTCGATCCTCTCCCTGTAAAAAACGACAGTTACGACCTATAACCTCTTCAGAAGTGTAGCCGAACAAATCGGTAAATGCTTCATTGACAAAAATGACGGGGTTGTCTGGCTGATTCGGGTCAGATATAGTTAACCCATTTTTGGCTTGATCCAAAATTTCAAGGACATAGTCGGTAATATCAGGTATGTTGTCACGAAACTTTTTCAGGACATAGTGCCCCCCATAATAATTGTTAATGATTAAACAAGGGAGCCTTTTTCTCAAATTACTGATTAAACTACGAATATGTTTTGGGTTAAACTCTTTATCATAATCATCCCAAATATGAAAAAATATATCAATACTGCTTATAGGTCTATCGTAGTGCTCGATCAGAAGAGTTAAGAGTGTCGTCATATTTGATGTTAAGGGAACGGGATGATTATCATAGATAACTGCCTGTGTTTTAGGCTCCCAATAACAATTATTCGATAATTTGATAAGTAAATTTATATTCATTGCCTCCATTGTATTATAAAAGTGTCTTTAAAGTGTCTTTTTTAGATTTGAGTAATAAAATTTTACAAACTATTTTTAAAATACTCCAATGCTCGCTTAGAACTTTGCTTATGATCCACGATCGGCTTAGGATACTCATTCCAAATGTATTCTCTCCATAATGCTTCATCAGAGAATATTTTAGGTGGGAGATAGAATAGTTCAGGAAGATATTTTTTGATATAGAGTCCCTCCTTATCAAACTTACCACTTTGCGTATAGGGGTTGAAAATCCGAAAATAAGGTTGCGGATCGACTCCCGTACCAGCGCTCCATTGCCATGAGAGGATATTCGAACTCGCATCGTAATCCATCAAATGCTCTGCAAAAAACCGTTCCCCCCATTGCCACGGTAACAGCAAATTTTTAGTAAAAAACGAGGCACAGATCATCCGTACACGGTTATGCATCTCTCCGCTCGCTAACAGTTCACGAATTCCCGCATCGACGATAGGGACTCCGGTACATGCTGTGCAGAATGCCTCAAAATAGTCGTTATTATCTATTCCCCTAAATGGGTAGCGGAAGTTTTGATCGACGAGACGGGGGAAATGAGCTAAAAGCATCGCATAAAATTCACGAAAAATGAGCTGACGAAAAAAAGGTTCAGTATCGACTCCCTCTTTTTTTTGCTCCACCAACCATCGAATCACGGCTCGGATCGAGATTGTTCCAAATCGCAGATCGGTTGAGAGTCCCGACGTCGCATCAAGTGCCATAAAATCCCGATCATGTGGATAACTACCCAGTTTCAAAGCAAACTGATCTAATTTATCTGTAGGAGAGAGTTGTTGATGCGGTGTCAGCGGTTGCTCAATAAAGCCAATGGAACTAAGGGAGATGGTGAGGAGGGTGTGAGCATTTCCATCAATGTGGTGAATACCCTCATAATAATAGGGGATCAGATTTTGAGAAACTGCAACCGATTCGGCACTGTGTTCAGGTCGAAACACTAGTTTAGCCCGATTGTAAAACGGGGTAAAAACTAGGTAGGGTGAACCGTCGTTTTTTAGAACTTCATCCGGTTCAAAGATATAGGTATCGTGAAGGTAGGTAAAAGGGATAAGATGTGACACTTCACGATCTCGTTCACGTGCGTAGGGGTCATAATCTCCTGAGGCACATACATCATCAAAGGACTCTTGAGCTAAGAGCCATTGAAACACGTCGGTCGGTTTTCCGTAAAAAATGGCTAAATCGAGATTGCGCATTTTTAGGGTTTCTTTTAATCGCAATAGCGCGTTAAAAATAAAGGTGACTCGTCTATCGTTTGGGGAGAGTTTTTCGAGTATATCGGTATCAAAAATAAAAATGGGGAGAACATCTCCCACTTGGGATAGAAGCGTGTTATCCTCAGCTCTGAGATCTCGTCGAAACCACAGTATCCGACGCATCCTCATTTACCGCCGCTGATATGAGAACGCAACGAGAGGGTTTTAGGATAGGGGGTTAGAAATGTTTGATCCAGTAGATATTCTGTGTTGTATTTTTTAGCATAAAGGTAGATCGTCGAGACGGGAACTATGAGGGGGATTATTTTCGAAGCATAATCACCTATTTGGGTATGCAATGCCTCTTTTTCGCTTTTAGTGAGCTCATTTTTGAAAAATCCAGCCAAATGGTCTAATACATTACGGGTTTTTTTGATCGAACTTTTTCGCGCAATGGCGGTTTTAAATCCCAACTCATAGATCCCCAATAACATTTGAAGTGTATGGTTTTCTCGGTTAGCGACGATATTGCCTAGTTCTCGATAGAGAGCTTCGTCTTTAGATTGAAGGAGAAATTTATTGATTGTATGAAAACGTACCAAATCACCTAATGAGGGGTTTGAGGCTTTGAATGTCTCATACGCATCGTAGGCAAAAATCTGCATCACAAAGTTTTCTCTCAGCCACGCATCTTCAAGTCGTCCCTCTTCCTCCATCGGCAGGAGAGGAAACCGCTCACGGCACAGATGCATAAACACACCGTCCTCTTTCCCTTCACAGTAGCCGTTTTCGAGATAAAGTTTGGCACTTTTCATTCCGCAACTAGGTGATTTGGATTTGAAGATGATCCCGCACAAGCTCTTGGCTTCAAGGTTAGTGAGTTCGTCATGACAGCTCTGGAGCAGTGCATCAGATAAATCCTCACCGCTTTTGTTCGAATGGACCCGAACCGCTCCCTCTACACTTACCAGACGAACAGAGGGACGGGGAGTCCCAAAGGCTAAATGTTCAGGGCAAAAAGGGACAAATTCAGCAAATCCACAGAGCTCATCCGTGATAAAACGATCCCGTTTATGTCCCCCATCAAATCGAATTTTTTCGCCTAATAGGCAGCTAGATACAGCGAGTGTCATATTGTTGTTCCTTTAAATGAATGACGAAATTGTTTTGCCCCCTCTTTGGAGCTCTCGATAGACTCTTTGATCCCATCGAAGGTAAAACTGAGACGGCTTTGATCGATTGTTTCCATCTCTTTTATACGGTTAAGATTTATGAGATAAGAGCGGTGTATCCGTAAAAATCCATAGGGTTCAAGTAGTGTTTCGACATCGGAAATTTTTTTCGGATAATACGAAAACCCTTCATCGGAGCGGAAGATGACTTCAGATAAATCGGCTTTGACGTAAAAAATGACTTCAGGAGTGAGGAGATAATGGTTATCTCCTGCTTTTGAAATAAGACGGAGCTCTTTAGGTTTGACATTTACCCGAGTGATTGCACGCTCCAATGCTTCAGCGGTATAGGGTTTTAAGAGATAATCAACTGCACCCACATCAAAGGCTTTTAGTGCATAATTTTCATGGGCAGTCTGATAAATGATGGAAAGATTTTCATGATGGTATCGTAGGGCGTAGCCGAGTTCGATTCCATCCATTTCCGCCATAGAAATATCCAAAAAAGCAATATCAAATGGATATTGTGCGGCGAGTTCTATCGCTTCGGAGCCGCTGGAGGCTTGGGTGATAGAGGTGTGATTCAGTGAGGTGAGTAACCGTTTTAGCCGGGCTAGGGCTAGGGGTTCATCATCGACAATCAAGATATTCATGACACTCCTTTAGGGATAATGTGTAGGTTGGCGGATCGAGATGGGTAATCGTGAGTTTGCCGCCGCATAGATGGGTGAGCCGCTCTTGGAGGTTAGAGAGCCCGATACCAAAAGCAATAGAGGTGATAGCTCGACCGCTGTTTGAAACCTCAATATGCAAGGCGTCATCATAAAATGTTCTTATGGTGATGGTAAAGGGATCGGAAGATCGGATCATCCCGTGTTTAAGAGCATTTTCGCACAAAAGCTGAATGGAGAATTTGGGAACCAGCCATTGATTGAACGATGAGTCTGAATTTACACGAACAACGATAGAACCTCCGAAGCGGATATTTTCAAGATCGATGTAATCGTGTGCGTTTTTAATCTCTTCATCTAGGCGTATAAGTGGGGCTTCGTGCATCGTATTTCGTAAAAAAGCAGAAATTTTGAGCACAGCTTCTTCGGCTTTAAGAGGATCTTGGTGGATCAGTTCTGCGAGCGAGTTAAGGGCATTGTAAAGAAAATGGGGATTAAGCTGTGTTTCGAGTGATCCGACACGACTTTGGACGAAAAGATGATCAATATGCTCTTTTTGGTTCCGGGTTTTGACAAATCGATACATTAGCGCCCCGATCAAATAGGTAAGAATCCCTATGATGGAGGCGTTTTGATAGGGGTGAGTTGCAAATGTAGAGATGATCTCTACGGAGCTATGCTCAAGTATATAATAGGTACTCAAAGCCCCTAAAAAGCCAGATAAAAAAGAAAATATTGCAGCGATAGTGTTCCATAAACGTTTTTCAATTTCAGGGAGGAGATAGCGGTTCATGAGGGTTATAAATACGAGCGAAAAAAGGGTGATAAAAAAACCTAGAGCCATCCCGAATAACCCGCCATGGAGTGGTTTGAAACCCAGTAAATAGTACCCAAAGCTTGAAAGTAATGTTGAAAAAAGCATCCCGATCAACAGTACACTGATCCAGTCACGCGGTGTGATTCGGAGTTCGATATTACTCATGAATCAATCTCAAACAATTAAATGCACCCATCACGACTCCCGGCCACCCTTGCGCGGCATAGGAGGTATCACCTACCTGATAAAATCCTCGAATGTGGGTATCGTTAGAGGGAAGGAGGGGGAGAAAATTCCAGAGAGTCATAGCATTGCCTCCCAATTGGGTTCGGTTGATGTAGCGACTAAAGGTTTTGGGAGTTGCAGCAAAACTTTCAACGATCTCATCTCTTCGTATGCAGAGTCTATCACAAATCCATCCTTGAAGCAAATCATGAAGCTCGGTTTTTTGAGTTTTGTAGCACGATGGGCTTAATCCGAGCCAAATGCGTGAATCCGTATGGATTGATGCCGTGATATGGTAGTACCCCGTAGTAAAAGCGGTATCGAAAGGATCACTAAAAGAGACAAAAAGTGATTTGGAGATGGTATAGGGAATCACAGAATCACTAATAAGCTGATAATGGTGCTGAAAAACAGTATCAGATTTAATCTTCATATAGAGAATAAAGGCGCTTTGATGGTTGTTTCGTTTCTCAAAAGAGGCATAATAATCTCTGATTTCTTTATCATCAAACCATTGCGAACTCTCATAATGAGAGGTTCCCATTATGAGATTACGGGCACGAATGATGCCAGCAGATGTAGTAATATGATAAAGTTTTTTGTCACGTTTTATCGTGATCACTTTACAACCTTTACGAATATCAGCAATTTTAGAGGTAAGAGACTCGCATATTGTTCCCATCCCTCCTATAGGATAATGGGTTTCATAAAATGTGTATCCCAATGCGAGAGCCGCCGTAAAGAAATTAACCTTATCACTCGAAGCTTGTGCAACGATGAGGATTTGTGCATCCAAAAAATCCATAAACTCAGGGGTAACATCCCCGTAAAATCGCGTGATAAACTCTCTGGAATTAGAGAAAAGATAGGATCGAAATGTTTTCAGTAGAGGATAAAAACTGAGCAATGACGCGATTTTTTTTAGCCACGATCGGTTGGAATAGTAGTAACTAGCTTCGAGTGTGTAAAACGCTTCTTGAACAGAGTATACGAGTTTCCAAAACTCACCATGCTTTGGATGAGGATAAAAACGTTCCATCTCTTTGACAAATGTATCGATGTCTCTATAGCGGATACAGCTCTTTTTCCCTTGGAGTATCGTGATGGCAGGATTGGTAGAGATCAGATTGGGAGTAACGCCCACGGTGTCGAATAGCCTTTTAACTACTCCACCCTCATGATAGCCTGAGATCGTCGTTGCACCGGCATTGTAGCTATTACCGTGATGAATAAAGGTGGAAGCACATCCACCGAGGGTCGGCTCTTTTTCGATTAATACGACATCATGACCGTGGGCATTCAATAATGCAGCGATACTACACCCCCCGATTCCTCCTCCTACGACTGCATATTCTCTGATCATACGTGCATCGAATAGTAGAGCGTTTGGAGCGTTTGGATAAAGAGTGGATGATCATTCGGTGCTTTGGCTAGACGGTATTCTTCGAATCCCATCGCTTCAGCTTTTTCGCGGTATTCAATATCTAATTCAAACTCGGTTTCAGAATTATCGATCGTAAAAGCGATTGGATAGATAATCACTTTTTTCTTTTTCAAAGACCTAAGCTTATCTTCTAAATAGGGACGAATCCACTCCATAGGTCCTAAACGTGATTGGTAAGCCAGATGGGTGTTATGAAAAAATATCCCCGCTTCATTAAGTGCACGTCTGGCGTAATAGACATTGGCACGTATATGGCGCTGATACAAATCACCATGATCGATAATTTTTTTCGGCAAACCATGGGCGGAAAAAATCAGTTCAAACTCACTCTCGTTATCATTACCTAGTGCCTCTTTAATCCTCTCCACTATGGTTGCATTATAAGTGAGATCATTATAGTAGCGATCTACCGTTCGGATTTTCTCCGAAATACCAAGCTTTTGTGCTTCTTCATAGAGCGCATCGAACGATGAGAGTGTCGTGGTGGTTGAGAAATGAGGGTAGAGAGGTATCGCATATATTTCATCGTACGAAGCGACCGACTGTAAAACGTCATTCGTAAAAGGGGGAGTGTAGCGCATCACGTAGTGTACATCAGCATCAACATGCTCTGAGAGTGCCTTTACTACGTGATGGGTATGACCCAAAATCGGCGATTTTCCACCGATAAGAGAGTAATTATGTTCGGCTTCTTTGTGGCGGCGGGACGTAATGAGCCATGCGATCATTCTACGAATCGGTTTTGGAGCACTAATAATACGATGATCATTAAACATGTTATTCAAAAATATTTTTACTTCAGAGAGGTTATTTGGGCCTCCCATGTTGAGTAAAAGAATCACTTTACGTTTAGTCATTAAAAAGATCCATTTCAAATGAAGTGTAAAGAGGAATAATAGGAAAAAAAATAGAATTTTCGTAGATATTTTATGTCTATTCGCATTTAAGGTGAAATGAAAAATTCAGACATATAAATACGGTATTTTAATGGTACATGAGAGCGCTGAAGTGAAGGATTCTTTCGTGATTCGATGGCGACATGATCAAAAAAAGTTTTCCATAAATGGCGGAATTTTTTCTCATTTGGACTTGATTCGGGGTTGGTATACCCTTCAACAGACTCAATTTTCATCTCACCCTCTCTAAACCAAAGAGCTAACGATCTGAGTCTATCATGTATGATGAACGGTTCACCGCGAAGGCGTTTGCAAAAGTGTGCACCCATCAATGGGAGAACATTTCGAGGGGGCTCTATTTTTGCGTAAAGAGTTTTGTCTTCAAGCTCTTCGAAACGTAAATAGGCGTTCATCTTGTGGAGCGTAGATAAAACACGTCGTTGATAGCCGTGGATAGCATAGATGGTTGGATGAGCCAAGTCGTTTAAATATTCTGCTGATTTGAATCCTATCCGAATATAGAGAAGAATATCCCGCTCAGGATTAACATCGTCACACAAAAAAGCGTGCATCAGCCGTTCAATTGCTTCTTTTGAGAAATATTTTTGGAGTGATGCAGCTACTTTTTCGGAGTTAAAAGGATCGGTTTCTATCCATATACTTTCATCCAACAATGTCCCTGAATTCTGGCTGCGAGTGATGGTATCGGGGATCGTTTTGAGTGCATAGCTTTTATGCACTAAGGATAAAAATCCCTCAAAACTCCCATCGTATTCCCAAAGAATCATAGTTCACCCATTACTGTGGGGTAAAAATGATCGAACAAGGTCGGCTGAGCGGCGGGGGAAGGTTTCGGGAGCAATAAGAGCTCGGTTTGGATCTGCTGATAGTCCAAAGAGTGATCTACCAGCAGTTTGCCCCTCACTGTGACGAAATAGCGCAAACGTTTGAGGGAGATTTTCATCGTCTCCAAATCATAGACATTGAGAGCTCTGAATCGACGTGCTTTTAGAATTTTATTGACACCTCGCACCCCAAGCCCTGGAATACGTAGGAGTATTTCACGCTCAGCCGTGTTGATTTCGATAGGGAACAGATGGAGGTTTCTCAGTGCCCAGGAGAGTTTAGGATCAAATCGCTCATCCAAATAGGGAGTTTCTTCATTGAGTATTTCTTCAAATCCAAACCCGTAAAAGCGTATCAGCCAATCAGCCTGATAAAGGCGATGTTCTCTCAAAAGTGGAGGAGGGGTCGTTAAGGCAGGGAGATTTTTTGTATTATTTATGGGTATGTACGCGGAGTAATATACCCTTTTTAGCATCGCTTTGTCATATAAACTGGAGCTAAGCCGAAGAATATCGAGGTCGTTTTCAGGAGTTGCTCCGATGATGAGCTGGGTTGACATTCCAATAGGGCGTTTTTGGTGCTCAAGTGAGTAGTTTTTTGCCATTGTAAGTGGCTGAAGAACTTTTTCACGAGTTTTATCCGGGGCGAGGAGCGCTAGGCTCGCAGAACTGGGGAGTTCAATGTTCGAACTTACCCGATCGGCGAGTGCTGCGGTTTGGATGATCAACTCCTCTGATGCGCCAGGGATGAGTTTAACATGAACGTAACCGTTGAACCCATAGGAGTGACGTAAAAGCTGAAGTGTTTTTAAAATCAGTCGCATGGTATGATCTTCGCTCGTGATAATGCCTGAGCTTAGAAACAACCCTTCAATCATGTTTCGGCGATAAAAGTTAATCGTAAGTTCTGCCACCTCTTCGGGTGTAAAAGCGGCACGCCGAATATCGTTGCTAATTCGGTTAACACAGTAGGCACAATCGTAGAGGCAGTAGTTGGTTAAAAGGATTTTCAAAAGTGAAATGCAACGTCCATCGGCAGAGTACGCATGACAGATTCCGCCATTACCCACACTGCCTACCCCTCCAAAATCGAGGGTGCGTACCGATCCCGATGAGGAACATGAAACGTCGTACTTTGCAGAGTCGGTTAAAATTGAGAGTTTTTGTTCAATTGTCATGTTGTGATCATACCGATTTGTGCACAATAAGAGAAAAAATATGACACGATGCTATATCAACAAACTACTTGAAGGTCATGGTTTTAACGTTGTCCAGTAGAGTTTACTAGGATCATAACCGATCGTGGGAAGATAGGCGAGAATGGTTTTTTTGTCCTCTTCGGTTAGTTCTTTTGTGTGTGAAAGTATCCAGAGATATTTTCTCTTTGGATCACCGACTACGCTGTATTGATAATCTTCTCCCAGCATCACAACCCAGTAATCTCCATAAAAGGGGCGAAAAAAACTTACTCTGAGTTTGCTGTTGTTGCTCTCTTCTACTGCGTAGGCTCGTCCAATAGCTTCACCGCTTTTCTCTCCTTGTGTGTTGTAACAGCTGTTGATGATACGTACATGATCTTTTTCGAGAGTGTATTGGGCGCTTGCACCTACACATCCGATTTCAAAACGGTTTTCATAACGGGCGATTTCGATCCAAGTACCTGCATAACGATTCAAATCGATTTTTTTAACTGTGGGAAGGTTTGGAGTGGGTGCAGAGGTGCATCCACTCAAGAAAAAAAAGGCTATAAAAGGTAAAAAGAGTAGGGTTTTCATTGTTTTTTCATTGGAAATGGTATCAGACGATAGGTTCCGAAGGAAATGACTGCAATACATGATAGCACTCGGTACAAAATATTTTTAGGAGAGGCATACAAAATGATCCGAAACTCTTCCAAGGAGCGATAGCGTATCTGGTATTTACAATAACTAAAAAGACTCAGTGTATTTTTTGGATGAAGTAAAAAAGCTGACTTAGGATACTTCGCTATATGTATGGCTTCCTCTATCCGATTCGTGACTAAAATATTATCGCAGAAACTGGCCAATGCGATCGCTTCATCAGGTGTGTTATGTAAAGGAATTAGAGAATTTTGATCATAAAGATAATACATATTAACTCCTAAGCTTCTTTCACAGCTTTGTTTTGACGCTATTGTAGAAAAAATAAAGGTATATTCGTAGAGAAATTATGGCATTTGGTCTCTAAACTACTTCAGTGGCTATCGATAAAGAATACTGGTAAAATAATATTTTACTTTTTCAGTCTAAATTCAATTTTAACCATTACAATTCTTGAATAAAAAATAAAAAGAATAGGGAATTGTATGATGATGAATACTGATGCTAAACTCACAAAATTTGTTCGTGCTTCAGGGTGTGCCGCCAAGCTTTCACCCGGATCTTTAGCCGAATCGACATGTCATATCCAATCATTTCACAAAGACTTGATTGTCGGTTTTGAAGGAAATGAAGATGCGGGAGTCTATAAAATCAATGATGATTTGGCTATTGTTCAGACTGTTGATTTTATTACTCCAGTTGTGGATGACCCTTACATCTATGGGCAAATTGCTGCTGCAAATTCACTCAGTGATGTGTTTGCGATGGGTGGGGATGCCAAAACGGCACTTAATGTGGTCGGATTTGATTCTGAGCACCACACGCCTGAAATCCTCTCAGAAATCATGAGAGGAGGGCAGAATAAAGCGATCGAGTGCGGAGCGGTAATCGTCGGCGGGCATACGATCCGAACACCTGAAATGGTGTATGGTCTCTCATGTACGGGGTTTGTCCATCCGAATAAAGTACTGCGTAACAATACCCCGAAGATCGGAGATGTTCTTATATTGACCAAACCTTTGGGGATGGGGATTTTGATTACGGCGATTAAGTCTGATCTGCTAGATCCAGTACTTGCCATGAAAGTGGCCGAAAATCTCCGTACCCTTAATTATAAAGCCTCATTGATCGCCAGAGAGTCTCACGCATCGGCGTGTACGGACGTAACGGGCTTCGGTTTTATGGGACACATGCGGGAGATGAGTGCTGGAAACGTGACGATGCGGGTTGATCTCGCTAAGGTTCCCTATTTTCCCGAAGCGATTGAAATGGCTTCTATGGGGATTATCCCCGCAGGATCGCATGCCAACCGTGAGTATAATAAACCGCATGTCTATTTAGCCTCTTCGATCGAATTTGAGCGGGAAATGATTCTGTTTGATGCTCAGACCTCGGGGGGACTTTTAGTGAGTGTACCTCAGGAATTTGCACAACAAATGGTAGTGAAATGCATTGATTCAGGTTTGAGTGCCGCTATTGTCGGTGACGTTCTCCCCTATGAGGGCTATGATATTGTAGTAATTGATAGTAATTAAGTCTCTTGTAAAGAAAAAAAGGTTAAAATATTTTTAACTTAATTTTTGGCGCTATAAGGTCTAAGGCTTAGACAAACAACAGCCGTCGCTCTGATCATGCTGTTGTTCCTGCCTCTATCGGAGACTTTATGGAACGACAAGACCTCTTTTTAATGAACACGTATGTCGCAGAACATACGATACGTTCTTCTTCCCTCACTCAGGCCTGGCTTTTACGCCTTAATGCACTTCTTCCGACGCTTCGGATGGGTGAAATCTTTAAAGTTACCGTTGTTCAGCGTTCCGTATCTTTTGAATTTGAGGGGTGGGTACAGGTCAATCGATGTTCTCTAGTCGCTACCAGTTCCGATCTTGAGGGTTTTTCGTATCTTGTACGAAAAGATTTTGAATCGCATACTCTATCGGATGAACAAGGGTTTGATGGACGAACAGAACCGGCGCTTGATGTCGCGCCGAAACTCTTTGGTTTAATGCCCCGCGGTGCCCATATCGAAAACTCCTCTCCTCTGTATGCTTTTGAACTGAGCGAAAAAGAGTTTCTTTGGGCAAAAAATGTCACACGGCTTTATGAAGAAGCGAAGCAGAATCAATGGAGTGCCGATACCGATATAGATTGGGCAGCGATCCCCGATCTTGATCCTGAGATTGAAACGGCGATATGTCAGGTGATGACCTATCTCGCGGAAAATGAGTTCTCCGCTTTGTATATCCCCGGAAAATTTTTGTCCAAAATTTCTCCCTATTATATGGAACTGGTGATGTTTCTGGGGACAATCATTTATGATGAAGCACGTCATATCGAAGCATTTTCACGTCGTGCCAATGCAAAAAAAATAGGACTGCAATACTCGACGACCGCAACGCAACGTTCCCTCTACTCTCTTTTTATCGAAAAAGACTATTTTAAAACTTCATTTTTACTTCACGTATTGGGAGAGGGGACCTTTTTGGATCTGCTCGATTTTCTGATCAAATACGCCCCCGATCCAGTCACGAAAAAAATTGTCACCCTTGCCAAAAAAGATGAACAGCGTCATGTCAATTACGGATTGGTACATGTCAAAGCGCTTGTTCAGGCCAATCCTAAAAGAATAGCGTATCTGAAAGAGGCGGTGGATAGCCGAAAAGTGTATTTGGATGAGATGAATCAGGAAAATGAGCTTTTGCTCTCCTCCTTAGCCATTTTAGCCGGAGGAAGTGATGAAGATGGGTATGCGCTCGGATATGAGCGGGTGGAGCAACTTAAAAAAAGGATGGGAGAAAACCGAGTACGCCGCATGATCGAATGCGGATTTGATGAAGAAACAGCTAAAGAGATATCTATGTCTCATACTGCAAATTTTATGTAAGGAAGAATAAATGGGATTATTTGAAGAAGTGAGCGCTTTTGCGCAATGTCATGTCGCGCCGTATACGGTGCAAGCCGATAGAGAGGGTGTATTTCCGAAAGAAGCCTATACGGCTCTTAAAAAAGAGGGATATACGGGTTTGCTCGTCCCTAAAGAGTACGGAGGCGCATCAGGAAGCATTGTCGATCACGTCGAAACATGTATGGCATTGGGAAGCGTGTGTGCAACAACCGCGCTGTGCTACATGATGCATAACGTTGCGACGATGTCCATCGTTGCTTTCGGAACATCGGAGCAAAAAGAGTTTTATTTGCCGAAAATCGCTTCGGGTGAGTTGGCTTTGGCACTTGCATTTAGTGAAACAGGGACAGGAACCCATTTTTACAATCCCGAAATTAAAGCGGTAAAAACGGAGAACGGATATCTTCTCAACGGAAAAAAAAGCTTTGTGACCTCGGCGCATCATGCCGATTATTATCTTGTTTTAGCCGCAAATCCCGAAGGAGAAGGGCTGAGCGTTTTCGCAACTCCCAATACGATGGAAGGGATGCGTCATGACGATAGTGCTTGGGACGGATTAGGGATGCGAGGAAATGCCAGTGTCCCTGTCTATTATGAGAATGTTGCCATCAGCGACGATCATCTTGTAGGTGCTCACGGAGACGGTGTCGGAATTGTCTTTAATGTGGTTGCTCCGTTCTTTATTCTGGGGCTTGCCTCCGTCTATACGGGTTTATCGCTTGCGGCCAGCGGATGTGCGATTGAGTATGCATCGTCACGCGCATATACTGACGGTTCGACTCTCTCGCAAATCGAAACCGTACAGCTGCATATCGCAGCACTTTTTTCTTCGGCGAGTGCTTCCAAAGCATTAACGCTCAATGCGGCACAAGCCGCGCTGGAAGGACGCAGCGATGCTCTGGCGTTGATTATATCGGCTCGATTGGAAGCGAGTACTAATGCGGTGGACGTATGCAGCCGTGCGATGAAAGTCGGAGGAGGGCACGCATACAGCAAACGGCTTCCGCTTGAGCGCTATTTGAGAGATGCGTATGCCGCTGCGGTTATGGCTCCCTCAACCGATGTACTCAGCGTTTGGCTCGGCAAAGCGTTAACCGGACAACAAATACCCTAAATAAAAGGAATTCACATGGCATCATTAATGGTAGGCGTGGTCGCGTATGACCCGAAAGTAGTCCTCATTTGGGAGATCATCCGTGATTATGCCAAAGAGAAAAAATTTGATCTTGATTATGTACTGTTCTCCAATTACGAGACACAGGTACAAGCGCTATTGGATCACAAAGTCGATTTGGCGTGGAATACCAATGTCGCGTGGCTTCGGACGAAAAAACGTGCTCCGTTTGCGGAAGCACTTTTGATGCGGGACAGTGATGTCGATTTTACCTCGATGTTTATCGCCCATCAAGATTCCAATATCCAAACATTGGAAGATTTGAAAAATAAACGGGTCTGTTTCGGCAGTGGTGACTCGGCACAGGCGTTTATCCTCCCCGCCTATTATTTAAAAGAGCAAGGGTTAGAGCCAAATCGCGATTATACGATGAACCGTATGGATAGTGATTTGGGGAAACACGGCGATACCGGACGAAGCGAATACGATATTTTGGAAAAACTCAAAAATAACGAATACGACGCTATCGCCCTTGCCACATCGACATGGATGCGGATGATCGAACTGGGACTGAGCGGTTCGTCGCTCAGACCGTTTTACAAAAGTCGAGGGTATTCGCATTGCAATTTCACCAACATTACCCCTAATGCATCCTATGTTAATGAATTTGTCGAATTTATGCTGGGGATGGATACTCAGCGTAGCGACATCACCAAAATGATGGAGATGGAGGCGTTATCCAAATGGGTTATAACGGGAGAGTATGAGCTACAAGGGTATAATGATCTTGAGAGTGCAATGAAATGGTTGAACCTTTTTTAAGGTTCAATCACACTTTTCTCGCTGTGTGCTGAAGCATTTACACGATAAATTTTATTTTTGAGTTTGGTAACAATACCGACCTCAATCAACTGTCTAAATGTTGAAACAACGGTCGGCTTGCTAACGTTGAGTGCGAGCATAATATCTTCATAGGAGCCGTAAAAGACACTTTCCGCGTCAACATGCTCGAAGAGATAACGGATAATCTCTATTTTTTTTCCTCCGACAAAGGTACTAATCCCCTCAAGCATACGGTCTTTGATCCATAATTCATCTTCTTTGGCTTTTAGGGCTATTGATTTATCAATCAATTCGAGCATTTCATCTGCCATAATCGGTTTAAGCAAGTAACCGTCCACGCGTAATTTAATGGCATCAAGAAGATAGTTCGTTTCCGAATGAGCTGTTGTAATAATGATAGCTGAGAGAGAAATATTTCGTTTTTTGATTTCGGAGATGAAGGCTATGCCATTCATGTTCGGCATTAAAATATCGGTAATAACAATATCAATTTTATGTTTAGAAAGCTGCTCTAGCGCAGTGATCCCATCGGTTGCCGTATAGACTTTGGCGACAAAGTCTTCTAAGATAAATGACATTTGATTTAAAATAGGTACTTCATCGTCTACAATCAGGATGTTGTATTTATTAAGTGAATGGTTCATGTTTTACTCTCAATCTCGAATAGTGGTATTGTGATTTTAAAAGAAGCACAATTATAATAGGTTTCATTAAAAAGCAATCTGATATTTTGCGCACTGATCATCCCCTCGAATTGGTCTGCTATGATTTTTTGAGTCATATACAATCCTATACCTGTTCCGCTGGATTGATGTTTTGTCGTAAAATAAGGTTCAAATATTCTTTTAAGAACGGAGGAGGGAATGCCCCCTCCATTGTCGATAATACGGATGAGCAAGAGTGATTTTTCCGGTTTGTGAGTGATGTGAATTCGTATCATTTTGAGTTTGTCGGGTGAGATCAGTAATGCGTCTTTTGCATTATTGAGGAGATTGATAATGATTTGGGTGAAATCGTTCGGATAGCCTGAAATCATAATCTCCTTTTTCGTATTGAATTCAACGTCTATATTCGCATGATGCAATATCCCCTCAATCAAGCTAACGGCATGGCGAATCGTCTCAAGGAGAGGAAAAATGGTTTTCACTTTATTCGGCTTAAAGTAGTTTTGGAAACTCTCTATAGTATCGGACATAGTGTTTGCGATGCGGAGACCTTCGGTGACTTGAGAATCGATAAACTCCGGCGTCAATTTATTACTGCGGCTTTTTAGTCGGAAAGTTTGAATTAGGATAGTGAGTGCGTTAAGCGGTTGTCGCCACTGATGAGCAATATTGGAAATCATCTCTCCCATAGACGCTAGTTTAGCCTGCTGATGGAGCATTTCATCTTTTAGCCTGCTTTGACGAATCTCATGTGTAATACGAAGTTCAAGGGATGTATTTAGATCTACGAGTTCTTTGGTTTTGTCGCGTACACGATCTTCTAGTGATTGATGAAGTGTTTTGATATGTTCTAATATGAAATAAGCCAAAAAGACTGAAATTCCTAGAACTACAAATATCATTACGAATATCACCCACGAAGTAGCACCAAATAGACGATCCGTTTTCTCTTTTTCATAGATGGAGCGTTGTAAATGAAAGGCCGTCAGTTGTTCTAAATAGATGTTAGTAGTATCTAAAATCGGGTAAAGATCACTTTTGATAAGTGCATCGGCTTGTGGACGTTGGTTGTTTTTATAAAGAACCGTTATCGTATCGATGGTTTTTAAGAGACGCTGAATATTGAGATTCGCTTTCGAATAGATTTCGTCTTCATCAATCATAATGGTATTGGGAATAGGGGTAAGAAACGTTGAAAGTATCGTTTCATCCATAGTATCAAAAAAATTGGTTTGAATATCGTGTCGTGACAAAGAGTACTCATTCCAACGTAAATCGAGGTTTTTTTTAAGAATATTAAGGACTTCATAGGTTTTTTCTACATCGGTGTGGTTATCGATAATATCTCGGTAGGTATTGAGTATGTTGAGGGTATGAACGTCTTTGATCGTCTGGAGGCGGGCGATTGAGAGAGTGCGTAAATGAAAGGAATTATCGAAGCTATTTTTCATTCCATACAGGGTCAATGTCGCAATGAATCCGATAATAAGAATCCCTAATGCAGTAACAGCGATCAATATACGAGTCTTCATCCCCAATGATAGTTGATAAAAAATATTCAGATAGCGGCACGGCTTACTCATCGACATCACCTCCGGTTTCGGAGTTTAACGGTAAAAGGTAGACATTTTGCAGTCCCCGATGGTATGACTTGCTATAACGGATTATTTGTCGATCAACAAGAGAAAATTCAAGTTTTGAGAGGGCATGCTCAAATGAAGAACGTGATAGCGTTGAGGAATTACTCAGTGCTTTAAGGATAACTTGTGATGCCAGATATCCCTCAAATGCTATAGAAGTCGGTTCTTTCAATGGATAATAGTGTTTATAAAGACGTTTAAAAAGGACGATTTCAGCGAGATTTTTACTCAGTGGAGGGACGGTTTGGGTCATGTACATCGGTATGTTCTTTAAATTTTCCGATAGTAGAGCTTTGCGAAGAGGTTCATAGCCGACAAAAGAGAAAGTATAAAATGAAAGATTCGGGTTAAACTGTGCCGTTTTGCGGATAAACTCGACAGTCGGCTTTAAGGCACCTCCGATCACAACGGCATCAGGCTGCGCTTTCGTAATCTCATTAAACGCATAATGGATGGAGAGTGTATTGCGATTGTAGACCCCCTCGGCAATTACTTTAATGGATGTGGGACGAACTGCTTCTTGGAGGGCATATAGTGATGCAAGTCCATAGCTATCGTTTTGATAAAAAATTGCAATCTTTTGAATATTTTGTTTTTGCATATGATGAACCATTCGGCGTGCTTCATCGGCGTAGCTCGGGCGGAGAGTAAAGAGATGCTCATAATGGTAGTTATATAAAAACTCAGCGCCGCTGAGGGGCATTAAAAAAGGTATTTGCGTTCTGGCAGTGATTTTGAGTGCCTCTTCGGAGGTAGGTGTTCCGACAACGCCGAGAATACCGAATAAATCCGGATCCCGCATTAAAGAATCAATATTTTTTCTCGTGATGAAAGGCTCGTATTGGTCATCCAATACACGTAGCTTGATGTGGCGATTTTGTATTCCGCCGGCATCATTGAATGCCTTAAATCCGCACGCTATTCCATTCGTATAATCGATACCGTTGTCTTGCAATGGACCCGAAAGTGCGGCACTGCTACCAAACACGATATCGTTTTTATGTTCGCGTTCAAAAGGGAATAGAAAATAGAGTACGATCAGTGTGATGAGAAGCAATAGGAGAGATATGGGTTTAATGTTTTTTTGCATCATCACACTTTAAGAATAAAAATAAAAAAATAGTTTACTTTATAATCGATAAATTTGGTTTAAAATGGGATACTTTTCCATCATGCCGCCTTCAAAGATCGGCGAGTACCCTCGCATTGTATATCTTCAAATCGGTCAAGATATTCCAGATAGGCTATCAAATACTTTCGGCTTAGCCCTGTTTGCGTTTTGGCCAGCTCGATATCGACATATCCATAGTCACTGATGACTCCGCGTAGATACTGCATCGTGTGCGATAGGTGAGGTGCGCTGATAAAAAGATTGTGCGCCAGTCGAATCACTTTTCCGGCACTGCAGAGCCGTTTCATCGTGTCGTCCCCGTGAATACGATCAAGATCGAGACTTTCATAAATCACATACGGAGCTTCTGGTGCCCACCCCTGTGTCTCTAAAATACCATAGAGAGACTCTTCCATATACTGCGGCATATCTTCAATATCACAATGGACACTTCGGTATAACCCCTCACTAAATTGTAGCTCATCATTTGATTCGAGTTGAGTAAGGACTTCTTGGCAAAGATTGACAGATGCCCAGATAAACCGTAAATGGAGCGAGTTTTTAGAGAGGAGGGCACGTCTGTTTTTTTTATAAATCGCTCGAATATACTCTTTAAGCATCTCTAACGTGCTAGAGGGATAAAGTACTTTTTCATCATGATCGAGGTAAGAATTCGCAACTCCCATTGCTAACTCAAGCGCAGAGGTATGATCCATCCCGAAACGCTGATAGGCTCCGATCAAACCGAAACCTTTCTTATGAATCTCCATCAGCATAGCAAACGCTTCGGAGAGTTTTTTCTGCTGTAGCAAAAGAAGAAATTCATTTTTTTGTTTTCGTTTCATAGGATCGGCTATGGGATTAAGGACTTCGCCTCCTCCGAGCGTCCCCTGCGCATCACGCAGAATAAATTTTTCACGATACAAGGCGTAAATCGGGGTGGTGCTTTCAAAAATGGCAATAGCATAGGTGTCATGTTCGGAGATGATTTTTAATACGACGTTGTGGCGGGCTGAACCTATGTATACCGTCGCTTCACTTTGATGTTTAAGTGTCACCCCTTTGAGAGGCGTGATCATGACATCAATCTGAAGGAAGCCGCGTAGAAAATTAGGGGTACAAAGGATATCTCCCCGTTTAAGATCATGCGATTTTACGCCTGAGAGGTTAAGGGCTATACGCTCATTCGGAAGGGCAGTGGGGACATAGTTCAGCCCTGAATGAATCGTTCTAACAATAGCGGTAGTTTTGAGTCGCGGAATAGTGATTTTATCTTTGGTTTTTAAGGAACCACCTAAAACGGTTCCGGTGACAATGGTTCCATAGCCGTCTTTGGAAAAACTCCGATCTATATAGTAACGAAAATAAGGCTCTTGTGGACGTTGCGGTAAATCATACGAGAAGAGTTTATGTTTGAGCTGTTCGTAGGAGGAGGGATCATGTCGTCCTACATGAGCTGAAAATAAACTCTTTAAACCGATATTTTCGATGAGGTTTAAAATATCTTTTTCGACGATTGCCGCATCATCCGGTTCTACCAGATCGCATTTGGTAAGAACCAAAATAACACTTTTTACTCCGGCAAGATGCGCGAGTTCGAGATGCTCAATACTTTGTTTACAAATCCCTTCATTAGCCGCGACAATCAGTAGAAGAACGTCGAAACCGAATACCCCTGCCAAATAGTGTTTTACAAATTTTTCATGTCCTGGAACATCGACTAAAAATATCCGTTTCTCCTGTTGATCCATCTGTGTAAAGCTGAGATCCATCGTCAAACCGCGCCGTTTCTCTTCGCGGGTCTGATCCCCGTCAAAACCGTTTAATGCACGAATAAGTGACGTTTTCCCGTGATCGACATGTCCGGCCAGACCGACTATAGTGGTTTTCATGGGCGTTCCTCCAAAACGGTATTTAAAATCTTCATTACCTGTGATAGCTCATCATCATCGATACTGCGTAAGTCGATAAGAACCCTATCTTTTTCGATTCGGGCAATGAGACCCTGCGCACGGAGTGCTTTAATCGTGCGTTCGGCATTTTTAGGGTGATCTTCGATAATTAGTGCGAGACTCTCTAGCAGATGCTGTGGAAGTGAACCTCCTCCCGCATAGGTGGATGTTTTACCTGTGGAAAGTTTATATGAGTGATCAACCCCTGAGAGGACAAAATCAGCCTGTAGTTGCATATCAATAAGTGTTTTAGATAAGAGTTTATGGGTTTTTATCGCCTGAGGCCCTTTTTGGATATAGCGAGTAAGGGTTTTTTCCAATACGGACATCGTCAGTTTATCGACTCGAAGCATCCGTAAGAGTTGATTTTTTTTGATTTTGTCGATGAGCTCTTTTTTTCCGGCGATGATTCCCGCTTGTACGGAGCCCAACAGTTTGTCTCCGCTAAAGCTAACGAGGGAAGGTGCGTGTTCAAACAGTGCTTTGGCACACGTTTCATTCCCCAGATAGGGAGCGTCGAAAAGATTCAAACTACCGGCATCATAGTAGTCGATAACATTATTAGACTGAGCAATAGGTATCAGCTCTTCAAATGCTACCTCATGGGTAAAACCAACAACGGAGAAATTGGAGCGGTGAACCTTCATCATAACCGCCGTCTGCGGAGTGATTGCCGCCGTATAATCAGAGGCTTTGGTTTTGTTGGTCGTCCCTATCTCTTTTAGCAGGGTTCCACTCTCCCTCATCACATCGGGAATTCTAAAGGAACCGCCGATCTCTACCAATTCTCCTCGCGATACGATGGTCTCTTTTCCTTTAGCGAAGGTATTTAGGATCAAAAAGACGGCTGCTGCGTTATTGTTAACGACGATGGCATCTTCGCATCCCAGTAAAAATGAGAGTTTTTTAGTCAAATGTCCGTAGCGTTCCCCTCGTTTTCCGCTATCAATATCAAATTCAAGATTACAGTAGCTCCCGATGCTCTCCTGCATTTCATCAAGTATTGATTTTTCGATGGGGCTTCGTCCGAGATTGGTATGCAAAACAATCCCTGTCGCGTTGATCAAAGGAATCAATGAATCATGACACAGCGTATCCAATCGGGATAAGATTATTTCTACCAAAACGGACTCATCAGTATTTGCTCCGATATCGGTTTTACCGTGACGAATCTCTTCAAAAAGTTGACGAGCTAAGATGGTTAGTGTTTGGCGATTAAGAGTGATAAACTCAGTTCGATCCAAAAATCTCCCCAGTTGAGGGATGGCAGGTCTGCTATGGGTCTCCATCGTAGTGCTCCGATACAGGTTAAAAAATATTTAACTTTTATTTAGCTAGAATGGCATTGTGAGATGGGAGGTATGTGACCCTGGTGGGCACCATGGACTTCAAACCCATTGTTCGGGCAGGTGGCTGTTCGAAGGAAGGTTCAATTCCTTCACCTTCTCGCCAAATCCTCTTTTCCCCTCAAATTATTCCACATAAAGCATAAAAGGTTAAAAATATTTTAACTTAACTATCTTATATTCCGCTTGAATTTTCTATAAAATTAAATAAATGACTTTAATATTAATTTAAGCCACAATGAAGAATAATTACAAAACGTAAAATAATAGTTTACTTATTGCCCAAAAAGATACAGGCTGTATCGCTACACGTTGGCAAAAATCTGATCGTAATACACGACAAAGGATTTTTATGACCGATTATAGCGCTATGACATACGCCTGTATGTATTTATTAGAAAACTCACCTGATACTTATAAAGATAAACTGATTCGTATTCAACAGAGTGTGGATGACACTTTATTTGATAATACGCTTGACTTCTCGTATCCTCTAAATAATCAACACTCTATTGTTCTGATAAACGACGGTACTTACAGTTTGATAGGGTCTTTAGACGAAGGGTTCAATGTACAAGTTGTCGATGCTTCTAAAATTGTTCGGATTGAAGGACGTGCCGGCGATTATCATGTAAATGTTCGAGCGGGTAACGAGATCGTTAGCTATCCTGCATCCTCTTTAATTTACTGCGGAGACAATAATCCATGGCTTAAATACGATGCGATTGAGATTCACGGTAATTTATCACGTGTTGCTCCCCAACTTACTGCCAGAGCAACCAAAACCACCTTTACAAAAAGCCTTCTTTTCACAGAAGGGCAATGCGATTACGCTTCCAAAGATTTGCCTGCATGTCGTGCCTGTCTGGATAGCTGTGAGTATTCCGCTCTTGTCGAAGATACAGAGGCAAAAACCATCCATTTACGTCTAAGCGACTGTACAGAATGCGGTTCGTGTGTTGCGGTATGCCCATCCGGAGCCATCCAAAATTCCCGTTTTAATGTTGCGGGGTTAATCGCTGCGTTGGAAAATAGCGAAGGTTACGGTGTTCTCGTTGCGACCGATGCCGATTTGATGAAACTCTCTTCACCTCTCTACAGCGAAACAGTGATACTCAGCGTTCCGAATTATTCTCTTCTCAATGAACTTTATCTCTCGTTAATGGTTCTCAAATCTGGAGGAGACGTTTACTTTCCGGATATAACAGCGCTGCCGGTATCTACCCAAGTGGCAATTTGTAATGTGAACCGTATCTTTGAACGCTTCGGCGGCGATGTGATCGGAGATATCGTTTCAGCATCGCGCCATTCTAAACGTTTTACACCGCTTGCTAGACGATTGAACAATTTACCTCTTCGTATGGCAGTGAGTGAAGGGTTGGCGTCTTTAAAAGGATATAGCAACAACGTGTATACATTGCAACATTCACTTTTTAATGATTTGTATGTTGATGACAAATGTACTTTGTGCATGGGATGTGCCTATGTGTGCAAAAGCGGTGCTTTCCAAGCACAACCACAGAATCAATCTCTTGCCCTTAATCCGGCATTGTGTACCGGATGCGGTCATTGCGAGAGTACCTGTCCTGAACACTCCATTACTTTAGTACCGGGGCGTTTTAGAGAAGAGGAGAGCTATGTAACCTTTTCGGCGGTTGCCAAAGACGAAGTGTTTTGCTGTGTTGAATGCGGTAAGCCGTTTGCAACGGAAAAGGCCATTGCTAAAGTGGCGGGTATGTTTGCTTCATTGATGTGGGATGATGTTAAAACGCGAACCCTCTACTGCTGTGCGGAGTGTAAGCCGAAACTAATGCTCAAAGATCATTTTGACAATGGCGCTAAGGAAGGATATTAATGGAATCGCTAGTAGGCGCCAGAGCCGCAATTTACACTGTCTTAGGTTCGTTATACCGAAACGAAGGGGTAGAGAAAGATTCGGAATCGATCCTCACGGTACTACGTGCCGTCAGTGAATCCCCGTTTGCAGAGGGGATCAAGGAATACACCGATCGTATGATCACCTCATTGCAGGATAATAAAGACGAGGTAGCGCGTGAAGCCCATGTCCTCTTTAATCTCCCGTTTGGTGATTTTATCAATTCATCTATGTCCTATTATCATGATGAACGCGAACTCGGAATGCCGACAATTATGACCAAAGAGATTATGTGTGAAGCGGGATATATTAAAGCCGATTTCGTGTGTGTCGGGGAAGATGAAGCCGGAATATTGTTCGGTCTTTCCGCCAGCTTGCTCAACGATGGACATAGCCCGTTGCAGAAGAAACTCTTTCAAAGTGTTATAGAGCCCTATATCGGCGGATTCATCGATGCGCAGTTCAACAGTAACCGAGCTGACTTTTACCAAGAGTGTGCTTCGTTTCTCGCCCTTTTTATCGCATTTGAAAAATCATATTTTGAATTCTATTTATCTTAGGAAAGGAGGTAACAATGGACACTAACGGACGACGAGATTTTCTCAAACGGTTAGGGATCGGAGGCGTTGTTGCGGCGGGGAGTTTAGGCTTGATCACCGCGACGCACCCCAGTCGCCATCGGGGTGAACACACCGAAGGTGATGGGGTAGCTGTCGGGAATTCCCGCAAAGATGAAACACTCTACACTAAAACGGAATATTGGGACAAATTTTATAAATCTGCCCTCTAATTTTAAAGAAAAGGAGAACGAATGAGTCCAAGAAACTCAACGGAATTGTTGAATTCGAAGATTGGGCGCCGCTCATTTTTAAAAATGGGTGCTCTCACTTCGATCGGTGCAGTTGCTGTTTGCTCAGCAAGTGAACCAGTTGTCAAAGCAACGCCGAGTCAGCTGAAAGAAGCTTATCCGGGTTCAAAAAAAGTGAAAACTATTTGTACCCACTGCTCGGTCGGATGCGGAATTATTGCGGAAGTAAAAGACGGTGTCTGGGTAAGACAAGAGGTTGCCCAAGAGCATCCTGTAAGTCTCGGCGGTCATTGCTGTAAAGGTGCTGACCTGATCGATAAAGTGCGTTCAACCAATCGTTTACGCTACCCGACAGTCAAAAAAGACGGTGTTTGGGAACGTATTGGATGGGATGAAGCACTTGATTCGGTCAGTGCACAAATTCAAGCTCTTCAAAAAAAATATGGACCTGATAGCATCATGATGCTCGGGTCAGCCAAAGTATCGAACGAGCAATCGTACTATATCCGCAAATTTGCCGCGTTTATGGGAACGAATAATATCGATCATCAGGCTCGTATCTGACATAGCCCTACAGTCGCCGGTGTGGCGAATACACTTGGGTATGGCGGTATGACCAACCATCTGGGAGATATGCAAAATTCGAAAGTTATTTTGATTATGGGAGCTAATCCTGCGGTCAATCACCCTGTCGGAATGCAACACATTCTAAAAGGCAAAGAGAACGGTGCGAAAATTATTTCGATCGATCCGAGATATACTAAAACATCTGCGCATGCGGATTTGTTTGCACGTATTCGAACCGGAACCGATATCGCATTTTTATACGGAATGATCCGTTACATTGTTAAAAACAACTTGCATGACAAGCAATATTTGGATGAGCGTGTTTTCGATTGGGAATCCATTGTTGTCGAAGCAGAACAGTATACGCCGGACGTCGTTGCGAATGTGTGTGGATGTACAGCGGAAAAATTCCTTGAAGTGGTGAAACTCTTTGCAGAAAATTCCCCGGGTTGTTTGATCTGGAATCAGGGATGGACGCAGCATACGATCGGAACGAGCAATACCCGTTTAGGGCCTATTATGCAAATGTTCCTCGGAAATATCGGAAAAGTGGGTGGCGGATGTAACATTCTTCGCGGACATGATAATGTTCAAGGGGCGAGTGATATGGCCAATCTATCCGACATTTTGCCGGGATACTACCCGATCAATGAGGGGTCTTGGAAATATTATTCAGGACAATGGCAAGTCGATTACGAATGGTTAAAAGGTCGATTTAAAACCAAAGATATGATGGAGAAAAAAGGGTTTGCCCTCTCTACATGGCCTTGGGGTGTTATTGATGATGAGAATGCCGCAAACAATGCGGGTACACCGCTCAAAGCGTTGATTTGTATCGGGAACGGTATTTCAACCATTACAATGACCCATAAAACGAAAGAAGCGTTAGACAAACTAGATTTGGTCGTCTTTATCGATCCGTATGTCAATGATGCGGCGGTTATTACCGATCGTACCGATAATATGTTCTTGCTTCCGGCAGCCAGCCAAGTTGAAAGTTCAGGTTCGGTAGCGGCGACAAATCGCAGTTATCAATGGCGTTCACAGGTTGTGAAACCTTTGTATGAAGCAAAAGAAGACCACGAAATTTTATTTGAATTTGCAAAACGACTCGGATTCTATGAAGAATTTACCCGTTCGTTGAAAAACGGTAAACCGAGTTATGAATGGCCGGAAGATGCGACAAGAGAGTTTAACCGTGCCGTCAAAACAATCGGTCTTCAAGGGGTAACACCGGAACGTATGAAACGCCAACAAGAGAATTGGGCGCTGTTTGATCCGCTTACTCTAAGAGGCTCCGGTGTGGTTGAGGGTGAGTATTACGGATTGCCGTGGCCGTGCTGGAGTGATAAACACCCGGGAACTCCGATCATGTACCGAACCGATGTTTCGGTTATGGAAGGTGGTATGGGATTCCGTGCAGGATGGACGGACAAGGGACCTGATGGCAAGCCAGTGGTTGTCGCTGAGAAAAATGGACAAACATTGCTTGCGGTTAATGAACCGGCCGGTTCACGATTCAAAGGCGGGCATCTTGAAATTACCGCAGACAATATCGAATCTTTCGGCATCACGTTAACGGCTGAAGAAAAAGAGAAAGTCAAAGGTAAAAACTGGAAAAACGATAATACGTATATTCTGGTTAACAAAGCGTTGGAAGCAGGACTATGTCCGTACGGAAACGGAAAAGCGAGAGCACGTGCATGGGATTGGGCTGACCAACTTCCTAAACACCGTGAACCGCTTCACAGCTTCCGTCAAGATTTGGTTGCCAAATATCCGACGTTTGAAGACAAAAAAGATCACTATCGTACGAACATTCGTTACGCCAGTGAGCAGAACAAACAAAACTGGGTTGCGGATTTCCCGATCAATGTGGTCACAGGACGTATTGTTGAACACATGGGTACGGGAACCGAAACTCGAGCCTCAAAATATTTGGCCGAACTAGCGGGGGAAATGTACGCACATATCCATCCGACACTCGCCAAAAAATATGGGGTTGATAACGGTGACATGATTTGGGTACATGGAACGGGCGAAGGTAAGATTAAAGTCAAAGCGGTCTACAGTTATTCGGTCGCTGAAACGGATATTTTCATGCCGCAAAACTTTTCGGGTCTATGGAGCGGTAAAAGCCTCGTAGACAAATATCCGAAGGGGACTGCACCGTATGCGCTCGGAGAAAACTCGAATCAGGTTACAAGTTACGGGTATGACATTGTCACCGCTTGCCCTGAAACCAAATGTACGCTCGTGCGTATTGAAAAAGCGTAGGGGGGCTGATAAATGTCACGTATGAAATTTTATTGTGACGATTACCGATGCATCGATTGTAACGGGTGTGTCGTCGCGTGTAAAGAAGCGCATGAAATTCCTGTCGGCGTGAATCGCCGACGGGTTATAACCATTAACGAGGGGATCGAAGGTAAACAGAAATCTCTCTCGGTGGCATGTATGCATTGTTCCGATGCACCGTGCCAAAAAGTGTGTCCGACGGATTGTTTTTATATCCGAACGGACGGAATCGTATTGCATGACAAAGATAAATGTATCGGATGCGGCTATTGCCTTTATGCATGTCCTTTCGGTGCTCCGCAGTTTGGACATGAAGGTATCTTCGGTGTCAAAGGGGTCATGGATAAATGTACCTTTTGTGCCGGTGGACCGGATGAAACGCTCAGCGAGAATGAATTTGAACATTACGGACAAAACCGTATCGCCGAGGGGAAAATCCCGATGTGTGCATCGATGTGTTCAACCAAAGCGCTCATTGCCGGCGATGCCTCTGAAGTCGATAAGATTTATGAGTATCGCACTGCTAAACGCGGTGATAATACATCGTTGAAACCATACGGATGGGAGGCATACAACAATGGAAAGTAAAACTTTTTGGGAGTGTAATAAAGCCTACATTCTAACGGCTCTTGGGCTTGGTGTTGTCGGATTCGTTTTTGTCGGATTTTTGATGATTATGGATTGGGGTTACCTGATCCAATATACGATGCATGCACTGATCGGTGATACCAGCGGTGTACTTACTGCTCCCGCTTCAGAGTTGGAGCAAATGATAAATGCCGCTTTCGGTCCGGCATATAACACGGTTGCTCCTGAAATTATTCGTGCGAGCAATGAGCGACAAGAGTATATCTGGTATGTATTTTTTGCCGAGATTATGATTTTTGTCTTTTTGTACATTAAAAACGGTCGGGTAACACCGACGATTACGAGACCTAACGATACGGTTCAAGTATTGACATCGTTCCAACGAGCGGTAATTTGGCTGAATATCGGAATGATTTCCATACTCGTATTGACCGGATTCAATATTACATGGGGTTTACGCTCTGAGGGGGGAGATATTCCTCGTATCTTGAGAGAATTCCATGAATTAACCGGTTTGGCATGGATCGCGGTTTGGCTCGTCTTTACCGTTATTGCGGCTAAAGATATGAAAGGGTGGAGAAAGAACAGTACTTTCCGCCATTTCTTGCCGGGAAGCTTTAAACCTTCCAAGCGCGTTATCTGGTTTTTCTATGCCGCTATGGGGGCAGCACTGTGTTTCAGCGGTGCGATGATTATTACATTGCATCCGAGTTCATTGACTCATGCGGATGTTATTCAATTCCGACGTGTATTGCTCTATCTACACTTCGGTGCCAGTGTTCTGATTATGTTCTTTATCCTTGATTTCGTCTACGCTTCGGCGGTTTCGGTCAAAGGATATCTAAAAGGACTATGGAGCGGCAGCTATCCGAGAGAATATCTCGAACAAGTTGCTCCGGATGTATTGGATGATTTGAAAAAAGCGGGACGACAATAGTGTTCCAAGCGGAGGATTTTTCCTCCGCAATTTTATATACAGGGTATCGACATGTCACAAGAAGTTCTTAAAAAATTGATTATCGAAAAAGTGTATCGTAACGGCTCAGTGATGATTGAAGAAGATGAGATTATTGCCGAAGAGCGAATCGACTTTTATCTAAACGGAATGAAACTCCTCTCCGTTATGGGGATTGCTCAGGATCAAGATGCTCACATCGTCGGATTCTTGATGAGTGAGGGGGTTATTACTCACGTGGAAGATATCCATTCTTTAAGAATTTCCGATAACGGTTTATCGGTTTATATTGACGCATCAGTTAATGAAGAGAATATTCAAAACCTTTTTAAAGAGAAGACCCTTACCACAGGATGCTGTGTCGGTGTGACAGGGAATGTGGAAGATAAAATTGTCAAAGAGTTTAACCGCTCTACCATTAGCTATAACGTTGATATGCTGTTTGACGAAGTGGATCGTTTTTACGGTAGCAGTGCACTGTTCCGCCAAAGCGGATGCGTCCATAAAGCACGATTGGTACTTCAAGAGGGTGAAGCGATCGAAGCGGAAGATGTCGGTCGTCACAACGCTATCGATAAAGTCATCGGCAAAGCCCGATTATCTCACGCCGATACCCAAGACGCATTCTTAATCGTAAGCGGCAGACTTTCAATGGAAATGGTCGTTAAATGTGTTATGCACGGTATCACGATGGTGATTTCCAAAGCGGCTCCGACACGGTTGGGGATTAAAACCGCCCAACTTCACGGTATAACGTTGATCGGATTCGCACGAGAGGGTAAAATGAATCTCTATACCCACTCCTCACGCGTCGATACCGCGCATACGGTGATTCAAACCGATTCGACCCCCTGCGTTATAGAAGAGGTATGTGTTGCAGCCTCATAAAAAGCTCTATTGTCTCGATGTCAACCACGCACCGAGCTTTCAGCCGTTTGAATCCGCACCCATAGGGATACGCTTACGCAGCGGTGATGGTGAAAGTCTTGAACTCTTAAAAAATTTAAACCGCTCCTTCGCATCATCTTTCGGATATTCCGAAGGAGTATTTTGTAATTTTTCGCCTACTGCTGTGAGTTTTTTTATCGATCAGGCCGTTCCGTCAAAAGAGATCATCGCCTTTTCTTCAAAGCTCCCTTATAATCTTTATCATGCAGGACTAATTCTCGAAAAATCAGGGCGTACCGTTCTCTGGATAGATGCTGATTCCGCGGGTGGACTGTGTGAAAAATCTTTGGCTTTGGCTAAAGAGCGCGGAGCTCGCTATTTAGTGTGCAGTGCGGTTGATGAAGATACATTTTATATTGAGTCAATGAAAAGAGTTAACCGATATTTTGACATGAAACATCTAATTTTGGATTTAAGCAATGCGTTGAAACTTGAGAACACACCCAAAGTATTTGCGGCATTTGTCTGGGGCTATAAAGTGGGTTCGTTTAAACATTCGGGTGTTTTCCTTTGCAGTAAATGTAATTTCTCAGATATGATCCCCGCTATCGATCTAACAGTTTATGATCATTTTTATCATACGTATATGAAATCGGCAAATGATTCTTATGACCACATAAGAAATATACGAGATTGTTTTGTGAAGCAAATTACAGATGCTCTTGGGTGCAGAGTGAAGTTGATGATAAATCCTAGCTTGACTCTCCCTAATACCTGTTATATCGGATTTGATGGTATATTTGCCCGAGATTTGATCCGATCTATGGCACTTGAAGGGATCTTTTTAACCAACGGAGAGCTTTGTTCTCTGGGATTATCTCAACCCTCACGTATTTTGAAGGTTATAGGGTATTCAACAGAAGAAGCTAGCATGGCGATCAGTTTTTCATTTGGAAAAATGACGCATGAAGAGGTAGAGAGTATTGGAGAAAAAATAATCTATAAGTATAGACAGTTAAGAGCAATACTAGTTGATTAAATCG
>NZ_JAFLKV010000015.1 GCF_019163035.1 Sulfuricurvum sp. | reverse complement strand
GTGTTAACACGCTAAGAAACTGGGAACAATCACGCCGTAAACCGGAGGGTCCGGCACGTGTGCTTTTGGGGATCGCCGCTACACATCCGGAAGTGTTTGCCCATTAAGCGTTTAGTGCATTTAATGGGGAAGCGAGAAATACATGAATATTTATATTGATGAAGCAGGTGTTTTTGTCAAACCTACAGAAAACAAATGTGCAGTCTCAGTAGTTGGAGCATTGATTTTACCTGAAAACAAAACTAGCATTATTTTCTCAAAATTTGAAGCTTTGAAAAGTAAATGGGGCTTGAACGATACAGAAGTAAAAGGAAGTCAACTTAATGAATCTCAAGTAGCTAGTGTCATTGAAATACTTCAAAAATACAATGTTATGTTTGAAATTGTTGCTATTGATATGAATATTCAAATTGAAGATGATATAACTATTCATAAGTTAGAAAGAGCTCAAAAAATGATTAGTTGCATAACTGACGATTTTAATGAAACTTTGATTAAAAATTTATACAAAACAAAGGATGAGATTGAATCTCTTCCAAATCAACTATATGTGCAAGTAAGTTTAATAATTGAGCTTTTGATACAAATATTTCAAACAACAATGTTAAACTATTCACTAAAAAAACCAAAGGAATTAGAATTTTTTAAATGGATAGTTGATGCCAAAGATACAAATATAACAACTTCGGAAAAAATTTGGAAAACACTAATTTTACCATTGGCTCAATCAAGATCTTTTGATAAACCACTTTTAATGATTAAAGAAGGTGATTATAGTCATTTTTTTAAAAATAGAAAAAGTGGTGATATTCCAAATTATTTAGTTCAACATGTTGGCGATAAAGACCCAAATGACTTTTTTGAACTCAATTCAGTTTACTCTAACATAAAATTTGAAAATTCAAAAAATAATCTTGGAGTACAACTGGCAGATATTTTAACAACCTCAATTCGTAGAAGCATGAATGGTAATTTACAGAAAAATGCTTGGAAATACTTTAGAAATATTATTGTTATGGGTAAAAAGCAATCAATTACGCTGATAAATATGAGTAACAATACTAACTTTGAAAACTATGAACTTGATCCTCCATATTTTGAAGTTATAAAATATTTAGATAAAACTTCTAAGACAATCTTTGGTGGCAAAAAATAGAAGCAAGTGCACAGGTTGCTTGTCTCTTGAAAACTGGATTCCCGATCAGTCGGGAATGACGAAATACCCTACTCCGATTACTTTTAATCCCTAATCAGCTAAAATTGCATCAAATCTATTTCAGGGCTTGATATAAACTATGTTTAAATCGATATTCTCCAACTCTTTTGGTATTCTCATCTCCCGTATTACGGGACTAGGACGTGACATTTTGATGACGTCCGTGTTGGGTGCGAATATGTGGAGCGATATCTTTTTAATGGCGTTTAAATTCCCGAATCTCTTTCGCCGTATCTTCGCGGAGGGTTCGTTTACCCAAAGCTTTATGCCCTCATATATCGCTTCACGTCAGAAAAGTGTCTTTGCCGTCGCCATCTTTGTCCGTTTTATGACAATTATTATCGGCTTTTCACTCATTGTCACCCTCTTTCCTGCATTTTTTACCAAAATGTTGGCGTGGGATTGGAATGCCGATCTAATCGCTAAAACCGCACCGCTGACGACCATCAATTTTTGGTATTTGGATCTCATCTTTATCGTTACCTTTTTAGGGACACTTTTACAACATAAAGAGCATTTTTTTACCACCGCTTTTTCCACCGTATGGCTCAATATCGCCATGATCGTCACCCTCATGCTCTTCGCCCACAGCGACCCAAAAACGATTGTGTATGCGCTCAGTTTTTCGATTCTCGTCGGGGGATTGTTGCAAGTCATCACCCATCTGTATGCGATGCGTCAGCAAGGGTTGATGAAACTCCTCGTAGGGGGATGGAAATACCGTAAAACCAAAGATGTCAAAGAAGAGGAATCGAAATTCAAATCGCTCTTTATCCCCTCGGTGGTCGGGAACTCTACGGCGCAAATCGCCTCGTTTATCGATACTTCTCTTGCCTCGTTTTTGGCGGCGGGATCGGTGTCGTATCTCTTTTACGCCAACCGTATTTTTCAGCTCCCTTTCGCGATCATCGCCCTCGCCATCACCACGGCACTGTTTCCCAAAATCGCCAAAGCGATCAATAACGGCAATAATGATCTCGCATTCGAGAACCTCCACAAATCGTTTTGGCTTCTCAACGCTCTGCTAGGTCTCTCCGTTTTAGGGGGGATTTTGCTTGCGGAACCGATCATTTGGCTGTTATTTGAGCGGGGGGCGTTTGATATCGAAGATACTCTCAATACCTCCCGTGTGCTCCAAATGTACATGGTGGGGCTCATCCCTTTTGGGTTGGCAAAACTCTTTTCGATGTACCTCTACGCCCAGCACAAACATCTCAAAGCGGCTAAAATAGCCGTTATCTCCCTCGTTATCAATCTGATTTTCTCGATCATTTTGATGCAAAGCATGGGGGCGGCAGGTTTGGCATTGGCAGGGAGTATCGGAGGGGCGGTGCAGTTTATCCTCACCATCCAAGCGGTGGGATGGACTATCTTTTTTAATCTCCTAAAAACCCGTTTCAGCCTCTATTTTATCCTCGGGATTCTCGGATTTAGCGCGGCATTTTATACTTTAAATCAATTTTTGATACACTTGATACGATAATTTAGCAGGAAACCCATGACTATATACGACAGCGTCCAAAAAACCAAACTACCATTTACTCCGCTCCAAGAGGGAAAAGTATCCCTCTACGTCTGCGGCCCGACCGTCTATGACGATGCCCATTTGGGACACGCTAAAAGCGCGTTGGTGTTCGATCTGCTCCGCCGTGTTTTGGAAGCGGAGGGGTATGATGTCCTCTTCGCCCGTAACATCACCGATATCGACGATAAAATCATCAACAAAGCACGTGAGTTAGGGATCAGTACGAGCGAAATCGCACAGCGCTACACGGCGGCGTATCATCGTGACATGGAGGCCATCGGAGTCCGTAAGCCGACCTTAGAGCCCAAAGCGACCGAATCGATCGATGCGATGAGCGAGATGATCCAACGCCTCCTCGACAACAAACACGCCTATACCATCAGTAACGGCGATATCTATTTCGACACCGCAAGCGACAAAAACTATCTCTCTCTCAGCAACCGCCAAAGTAACGAAAACGTCAGCCGTGTCGAGAGAGTCTCCGAAAAACGCAACGAAGCCGATTTTGCCCTCTGGAAAGCGGTACATGATGAGGGGGTCGCGTTTGATTCTCCGTTTGGGCGCGGTCGTCCGGGATGGCATTTGGAGTGTTCAGCGATGATCGAGCGCTACGTGAGCCCTCATATCGGCGACTATGCCATCGATATCCACGGCGGCGGAGCGGATTTGCTCTTTCCCCACCACGAAAACGAAGCGGCGCAAACCCGATGCGCGACTAACCATGAGTTAGCACGCTATTGGATGCACAACGGTTTTGTCACGATTGACGGTGAGAAGATGTCGAAGAGTCTGGGGAACAGTTTTTTCCTCAAAGACGCCCTCAAAAGCTATGACGGAGAGGTGCTCCGATTTTATCTCCTCAGCACCCATTATCGGGGAGACTTTAACTTTAATGAAGAGGATTTGATCGCCTCAAAAAAACGGCTCGATAAACTCTATCGCCTCAAAAAACGACTCTTTGGACTTACTGCCGAGATTATCGATACTGAATTCAAAAAGAGTCTTCTGGAAACGTTAGGAGATGATCTAAACGTCTCTCGCGCTTATGCTCTGATCGATGAGCTTATCGCTGGTGCGAATGAAATACTCGATACCAATCCAAAAGATAAAGCATACCGCCAAACGCTCTTCTCCTCTCTCTCAACCATTGAAACAGTGTTAGGATTCGGTGCCCAAAATCCGTTCACCTATTTCCAGTTCGGGTTGGATGAAGTGACCAAAGCAAAAATCGAGGATTTGGTGGAAAAACGCTCTGAAGCGAAACGTGCCAAAGATTTCGCCGCTTCGGATGCATTCCGTGATGAGTTAACTGTGATGGGGATTGCGATTATGGATACTGCAAACGGAACTTTTTGGGAGATACGAGATTGAAAATTAGTGAAATTTATAAACGATACTGGTTTTATGTAAAAGGGTATAAATTTCATTATGCAATGGTACTTTTAGGGATACTCCTCACGGTAACCGCAACGGCCGGAACGGCTCATATTATGCAGCCATTAATGGATAATATGTTTATTAAAAAAGAGCCCGAAATGCTCTATATAATACCGCTACTGCTAATCGGTATCTATGTTCTCAAATCGGTTGGTCGTTACATCCAAGCTGTTTTTACCTCTTATATCGGAATGCATATCGTTTCACGTCTCCGTGAAGATTTACTCGCGCACATGGTTCACATGGATATGCAGTTTCTTTACACCAATCGAAGCGGAGAGCTTATTTCCCGAATTACCAACGACATATCACGAGTTCAATACTTTGTCTCACGCATGCTCCCTGAACTCATACAAGAGAGTTTTACCGTTATCGCCCTTGTCGGTTATGTGATCTATCTCAATGCCTCATTAGCTTTTTGGGCACTATTTGTAATGCCGGTCGTTATCTTACCCCTTATTCAAATTACCCGCCGGCTAAAACGTCTTTCGCATCGTTCCCAAGAGAAAAATGCCGATCTAATGACCCGTTTGACCGAAATATTCAACAACAGTGAAATTATCAAAGCCAATGCAACCGAAGCGTATGAGATAAAACGCTATAAAGATGAAAATGAACACTTTTTTAAACTCAATATGAAAGCGACTTATAGCAGTGAGTTAGTGTCACCGTTGATGGAAATGATTGCCTCTATCGGACTTGCCGCAGTTATTTTTATCGGCGGTAGGGCTGTTTATTCGAGCGAAATGAGTGTGGGAGAATTTACTGCATTTCTAACTGCAGTAGGATTGGTATTTCAACCTCTTCGACGGGTCAGTGCGATCTACAGTAAAATCCAAGATGCTCAAGCCGCAAGCGAGCGTGTATTTCACATTTTAGATCTGGAAAATGAAATCAAAGAAGGGTCACTCACACTGGATGAGCCGATCAGCCATCTCCGATTTGAGAACGTTAGCCTCGATTTTGGTGAAAAAACGGCACTTTCACATATCGATCTTACGATCGACAAAGGGGAAATAGTCGCCCTCGTCGGGCAAAGTGGCGGTGGGAAAAGCTCTCTTATCAACCTCTTACTACGATTCTATGATCCCACCGAAGGGACGATTTCACTCAATCATCAAAACCTAAAATCGTACACCCAAAATTCGCTCCGCAACCAGATCGCCGCCGTATCACAGCGGGTCTATATCTTCCAAGACACCTTAGCGGGGAATGTCGCGTATGGGTCAGATATCGATGAAGAGCGGGTTAAAATGGCTCTTCAAAAAGCGGATGCTCTTGAATTTGCTTCCGCGCTCCCTGAGGGAATTCATACTGTGATGCAAGAGTTCGGTGCCAACCTCTCTGGCGGTCAGCGCCAACGTATCGCCATCGCCCGTGCCATCTACAAACACGCCTCGCTTTTGATTTTGGATGAAGCGACCAGCGCACTGGATAATGAAAGTGAAAAACGGATCCAAGCGGCATTACATGAGTATGCCCAAGACAAAATCACCCTCATTATCGCCCACCGTCTCAGTACGATCACCCATGCCGATACGATTTTGTATTTTGAAGAAGGGCATATCATCGCTCGCGGAACCCATCAAGAACTGCTTGAAACCTCCGAAAACTATCGCCGTCTTGCGGGGAAAATGGGAGAATAATCCCCTATTAATCCTTTTTTGAGTATAATCGCGTCAATTTTAACTCTTCAAGAGGCGGATGGCATGTTTGATTACGAATCTCTAAAACCTTGGCTTTTTAAACTTCAGCCCGAAAATGCGCATACCCTTGCCGCTGCGCTATTAAACGGTGCAAGCTTTTGTCCTCCCCTCGCCAATGGTTGGATGGCGAAACATTTCGTAAGCCACCCTTCCCTCTCCCAAGAGTTGTTCGGACGAACATTTCTCAATCCGGTCGGTCTTGCGGCAGGATTTGATAAAAATGCGACGATGTTTCACGGTGTAATGGCAATGGGGTTCGGGTTCAGTGAGATCGGTACCCTCACCCCGAAACCTCAAGAGGGAAATCCCCGTCCCCGCTTGTGGAGACATATCGAAGAAGAATCCCTCCAAAATGCGATGGGATTCAATAATGACGGGCTTTTCCGTATCTCTCACCGTCTCAAAAATATTTACCCGTTCAGTACCCCAATCGGTGTCAATATCGGAAAAAACAAAATCACCCCCGAAGATAGAGCGATCAAAGATTATACGACTCTCATCAAAGCACTCCATGAGTATGCCGACTACATGGTTATCAATATCTCATCCCCGAACACTCCGGGATTGCGTGATCTTCAAAATGAAGCGTTTATCAGCCAACTCTTTGCCGAAGCCAAAGCGATTACCACCAAACCGATTTTGCTCAAAATTGCCCCTGATATGTCCGAAGATCAAGCGGTAGCTCTCTGTGTCCACGCGGTTGAGAGCGGAGCGGACGGTATCATCGCAACCAATACGACGGTAGACTATTCCCTCGTCAGTGAGCCTGAAGAGATCGGAGGTCTGAGCGGTGAAGTGCTGCGCGAACGCAGTTTTTATATCTTCGATGCGATTGCCCGTGAACTGTTCGGCAAAACAACCCTTATCAGTGTCGGCGGGATTAACTCACCCGAAGAGGCATACCGCCGTATCCGTGCCGGAGCCTCACTCGTACAAATTTACACGTCGTTGATTTTCAAAGGTCCTGAAGTGGTCGAAGAGATCAACAGCGGCCTTATAGACCTTTTGGCATCGGACGGGTTTACCTCGATTACCGAAGCAATCGGCGCAGATCGGCAATGAAACTCCTCGTTGCAACTATTTTCTCTTTAGGAACCCTTATGGCATCATCACTACCTCATTATGAAACCCAGACCCTCTCCAACGGGTTGCAGGTAGTTGCGATTCCGATGGATAACGGCTCTAAAGTTATCTCCACCGATATTTTTTATCAAGTGGGGAGCCGCAACGAGGTTATGGGAAAAAGCGGTATCGCTCATATGTTGGAGCACATGAATTTCAAATCGACCAAAAATCTCAAAGCGGGCGAGTTTGACGAAGAGGTAAAAAGTGTCGGAGGGATGAATAACGCTTCGACGGGATTTGACTTCACCCACTACTATATCAAATCAAGCAGTGAAAATCTCTCCAAATCACTCTCCCTCTTCTCGGAGTTGATGCAAAATCTTAACCTCAAAGACGAAGAGTTTCAGCCGGAACGCAACGTTGTCGCCGAAGAGCGCCGATGGAGAACCGATAATAATCCGATGGGTTATCTTTATTTTCGCCTTTTTAACAGCGCGTATATTTATCATCCCTACCACTGGACACCAATCGGGTTTATGAACGATATTCAGACATGGACACTGGACGATATCCGTAGTTTTCATCAAACCTACTATCAGCCGAAAAATGCGATTTTGGTCGTAACAGGTGATATTAAACCCGCGAGCGTATTTGAAGAGGCGCAAAAACAATTCGGTGCCGTAGCCAATACCCTCGAAATCCCTACGAAAAAAGTGATTGAACCCGAACAAGACGGCGCACGACGTGTCGAAGTAAACAAAGAGAGCGAAGTGGAGATGCTCGCCATCAGCTTCCCGATCCCGAACTTCCAACATCCCGATCAGCCGAAACTCTCCGCACTCAGTGAAATGCTCAGTTCCGGCAAAAGCTCTCGTCTTAACCGCATTTTGGTGGATGAAAAACGTCTCGTCAACCAAATCTACGCCTACAATATGGAAAATATCGATCCGGGCGTGTTCCTCTTTTTAGCCGTCTGCAACAACGGTGTCAAAGCCGAAGAGGTGGAAAAAGAGATTTGGGCTGTTATCCACACGCTCCAAAATACACCGATTGAAAAAGCCGAAGTGGATAAAGTTAAGATCAACACCAAAGCCGATTTCATCTACTCGTTAGAGAGTTCGACCTCCGTTGCCGAACTCTTCGGAAGTTATCTCGCTCGCGGCGATATTGCTCCGCTGATGAAGTATGAAGCCGCTATCGAAGCGCTTAACCCAGAAGAGATCCAAAACGTCGCAAAAACCTATTTGGTTCCTGAAAAATCAACCACGCTAATCCTACGAAAAGGTAAAAAATGAATCTAGTTACCGGTTCAACCACCGCCCTTATAACGCCGTTTAAAAACGGAAAATTGGATGAACAAAAATACGCTGAACTTATCCAACGACAGATCAATAACGGGATTAATGCCGTTTGTCCCGTTGGAACGACAGGAGAAAGTGCTACCTTAACGTATGATGAAGATCGTATTTGCATGGAAATTGCTGTTGCTGTCTGCAAAGGAACCTCTACCAAAGTCCTTGCAGGAGCAGGAAGCAACTCAACTGCTGAAGCGATAGAAGCAGCTCGTACTGCACAAGAATGTGGAGTTGATGCTATATTTTCCGTTGCGCCTTATTACAACAAACCCTCCCAAGAGGGGCTGTATCAACACTACAAAGCGATTGCAGAGTCTGTGCCTGAGTTGCCGTTTATGCTCTATAACGTTCCGGGACGAACGATGGTTGACATTAGTGCCGACACTGTTATCCGTCTTTTTGATGATGTGCAAAACATTTACGGGATCAAAGAGGCGACAGGGAGTATCGAGCGCACCATCGAACTCCTCTCACGCAGACCGGAACTCAAAGTGTTGTGTGGGGATGACGCTATCGATTACGCTATTTTAGCGTGCGGCGGAGCAGGTATTACTTCCGTTACCTCTAACCTCCTCCCAGATCTCAAAAGTTCCCTCGTAGCCAAAGCGCTGGATGGGGATATGAACGGGGCAAAAACGCTGAACGATCACCTTTTCCCGATCAACAAAGCCCTCTTTTTGGAATCGAACCCCGTTATGATCAAAGCGGCAATGTACCTCGCAGGGCTACTCGATACTCTCGAATACCGACTGCCCCTTGTTGCACCAAGTGCTGAGAATATGAAAAAACTCGAAGAAGTTCTAAAAAATTACACCATCGCAGGAGCATAAAGAATGTCAAATATGAAGGGTAAAACACTGGTCATCACCGGAGCTACCAAAGGGATCGGTCAGGCCATCGCCGAAAAATTTGCACAGCAGGGTGTTAATATCGCGTTCACCTACAACTCCAACGGAGAAACCGCCGCTATTTTAGCCCAAGAGTTGGAGAGCAAATACAATATCAAAGCCCGTTCGTATCCTCTCAATATTTTAGAGCCGGATGAGTTTAAACCCCTCTTTGAAGCGATTGATGCCGATTTCGACCGTATCGATTTTTTCGTCAGCAACGCGATGATCTACGGTCGTCCGGTAGTTGGCGGATACGGTAAATTTATGCGTCTGAAACCGCGCGGACTCAATAACATCTACACCGCAACCGTCAACGCGTTTGTCGTCGGAACCCAAGAAGCGGCAAAACGGATGGAAAAAGTGGGTGGTGGTGCCGTCGTCACGATGTCAAGTACCGGAAACCTAATCTATATCGAAAATTATGCGGGTCATGGAACCAATAAAGCGGCGGTTGAAGCGATGGCACGCTACGCGGCAGTCGAACTCGGTGAGATGAATATCCGTGTCAATGCCGTATCCGGTGGACCAATCGATACCGATGCACTCAAAGCGTTTACTAACTACGAAGAGGTCAAAGCCGAAACGATCAAACGCTCAGCACTCAACCGCATGGGTGAACCTGCGGATATTGCAGGAGCAGTTTATTTCCTCTGCACGGATGAAGCCAGTTGGATCACAGGTCACACTTTGGTTGTCGATGGTGGCACCACCTTCCGTTAAATTTAAACGCATCGGGAATAAAATCCCCAATGCTACGTTAACACTGAGTTCTCTTCAGCATAAGGCTCACGGCGCTTGCGCCTTTTTTTGAATCCTCTGCCAAATGAACTTAAAAAAAATCAATAATGGACTATTAGTGTTTAACATTCCCAATATCTTAGCATTTATCCGTCTTCTCATCGCTCCAGTAATGTTTTGGATTATCCTTAATCCTCAACTTTTCACTGATATGGGATGGCATGTCAGCTGGAACTATTACATCGCGACATTGCTCTTCGTCATTGCCAGTACCACCGATTTTTTTGATGGATACGTTGCCCGTGAACTTGACCAAATCACTATGGTTGGGCAGATTCTCGATCCTTTGGCAGATAAAATGCTCACCCTCGCCGCATTTTTGGGGCTGATGATGAGCGGTGCCGCCTCTGCGTGGGCAATCTATATCATCATCGTTCGAGAGCTTTTTATCACAGGACTTCGAACTCTCTCCATGTCTGAGGGAATCGATGTCAGTGCTTCAATGGCGGGAAAAGTAAAAACGGTTGCACAAATGATCGCTATCGGATTCTTACTCATGCATTGGCCGTTTGGGGATGTTTTGCTTTGGATTGCCGTTGCGTTAACGCTCTATTCGGGTGCAGAGTACCTCGTCGGTTTTGCTAAAGCGTATAAAGGAAAAATGTAATATGTCTTGGATCGTAGCCCTTCTCGTCCTCTCAGCCCTCATTTTCTTCCATGAACTCGGGCACTACAGCGCAGCTCGTTTTTTTGGTGTCTATGTTGAAGTATTCAGCATCGGTTTCGGAAAAAAACTCTTCTCCTTTCAATGGATCGGTACGCAGTGGCAAATTTCTGCCATTCCTCTGGGTGGCTATGTCAAGATGAAAGGTCAAGATGACCTTGATCCAACCAGGTCTAATGATGACAACGACAGCTATAACGCTAAAAAACCATGGCAGCGGATCATTATCCTCTTTGCTGGGCCGTTGGCTAATTTCATCCTTGCTTGGTTCTTTTTCTATGCTATCGCATTGGGTGCTCCGCAGGCTCTCTCTCCGGTTATTGGCAAAGTAGTCGAAGGCTCTCCCGCCCAGCAGTCAGGGTTAATATCAAATGATAAAATTATTGCTATCAACGGAGTGACGATCACCGAATGGGACGAGCTCTCTGAATTCATCAAGACCTCTCAGGGGACGCTGACATTAGCGGTGGATCGAAACGGTACTCACAGCCTCATCACCCTCACCCCGCGCATTAGTGAAGCAACCAACCTATTTAAAGAAAAAATCCAACAACGTATGGTAGGAATTGCCCCTGCAGGTGTCACCCATACTCTCGATCTTACCCCCATAGAGACGATCACCTACGCATCCAAGCAAACCTATGAAACCTCATTTTTAATTTTCCAAAGTGTTCAAAAACTCCTCACCGGTGTCGTCCCTGCCAAAGAAGTAGGCGGAGTCGTGAGTATCGTCCAAATCACAGCCGATGCAACAGCATATGGATGGATGTCTCTGTGTTTCTTTGCCGCTTTGATTTCGGTCAATCTCGGAGTCCTGAATCTCCTCCCTATCCCCGCACTAGATGGGGGACATATTATGTTTAATCTCTATGAGATAATCCGTCGCAAAGCTCCGAGTGAAGAGGTCATCACCCGCCTTACCATCGGAGGGTGGGTACTGTTACTCGGTCTCATGAGCTTGGGGCTCTATAACGATATTACGAGGCTAATGCAATGACAACGCTGGAGCAAAAGCGCCATTTTGATCGAATCATCGAGCGGATAGAGAAAGCCCGTTTACGTGTAAATAATCATCACATCGTTAAAATTGTTGCGGCGAGTAAATACGTTGATGCGGAAGCGATCCGTAGCCTTTATGCCATCGGACAGCGTGCATTCGGTGAAAATAAAATTCAAGACCTCGTAGCCAAAAGTGAGACATTAGAGAATTTACCGATTGAATGGCATTTCATCGGAACGTTGCAAAAAAACAAGATCAATCAGCTTTTAAGTATCCGCCCTCACCTGCTCCATTCCATCGATTCATTAGAACTCGCCCATGCCGTTAATGAGCGCTTGGAACGAGAAAATATGAGCTTAAAAGCTTTGGTTCAAATCAACTCTGCGTATGAAGCATCCAAAAGCGGTTTTTATCCTGAAGAAGCTAGCGATAAATATACACAAATTATAGAGGAGTGCCCACGGCTCCAACTACAAGGAGTAATGTCTATCGGAGCCCATGTCGAAGATCATGACATTATCCAGAAAAGCTTCGAAACTACCCGCCGAATTTTTGATACACTCCCTCAAGCAAGTATTTGTTCCATGGGAATGAGCAGTGATTTTGAACTTGCTATCGAATGTGGCTCAAATATGGTTCGCTTAGGATCTATTTTATTTCCAAAATAGTTATGTTATTAATTATTTACAATTGTTTCATTACAAATTCTTTTTACCTGTGATATAATCTTAACGAATTATACAAAGAGGGAAATAGTGAATAAGACGAAACAACGCGCGACTCTTTATTCCCTTGTACTCATTGCACTTCTCATTACAATTTTTATCGTTACAATCATCCAAGATAAAAAGCATGTTTTAGAGGAAAAAACCTCTGCCCATCGTGCACTTCTTCGTAATTCATTTGATTTAGCTATGCTCGATACCCAAAAAGGGCTTAGCGAACTTGCCTGTAAAATTGCCGGTAATCGCGAAATTGTCGATGCATTTGCCGCAGGGGATCGCGAAAAGCTCTATCAACTCACCCTCCCATTATTTACAGAAGCAAAAGTTAGAGGCGATGTAGATATGAGCGGCTTTATCGGTGCAAACGGTGTACACTTTCTACGCCTACAAGAGCCAAAAAAATTTGGCGATAACATTCTCAAAAAACGACCTGTTTTAGCCTACGCAATTAATAACCAAAAAAGTGTTACCACCTTGGATGTTACCATTTATGATGTTTCTGTTGTAACAATTCTCCCGATATTTAAAAATGGTACCTTTATCGGTATTATCCAAACCGTCGCTAAAATTGATCGTGTCCAAAAGAGACTAGATGCCCATTCAGGGATCAAAAGTGCTATCGCTTTTGATACAAAAAAACTCAAAAGTTTATTGCCAAATTCTAAAAATGTTAGCTATGAGAATTACTCTATCGTCTCTTCAAATGATCCCTTATTTGAGAAATTACCAAGTACATTTACCTTTAGCGATAGTAATCCTTATACGGTAGGTTCGGCCGATTATGTTATTGCTTCTCGCTCGCTCACCAATTATGCCAATGACACCATTGCCATGATGACATGTGCTTTTGATATTACCCAAGATGTCAATGAATACCATTCAGAAATACGTAATCTACTCATAATCAGTTTATTTCTCCTTTCGATTGTTGCTGTTGTTCTTCATTATGGGTTTCGAGTCCTTCTGCGACGAATCGATCGTGATACTCAAATTACACGGGAACTTAACAAAAAGCTTGAACATCAACTCTATACGGATCACCTCACTACTCTTCCAAATCGCAATGCATTGATTCGAGACATTGATTCCAATAAACGCTTTTATGCCCTTATTCTCTTAAATATCGATAATTTTAAAGAGATCAATGACTTCTATGGGCATGCAATTGGAGATGAAACTATCTTAGCCCTTGCACAATCAATCAAAGAAGCAATCTCAGGTCTCCCAATGAAACTCCATAAAATGCCATCAGATGAGTATGCCATTACGCTTTATGAAGCAATGAATTCTACTCAGCTCGAAGCGGCACGGCTATCAATTCTTCATCACCTCCAATCTCAATATTATAATCTTCACGGTGCAAGTATATATATTACATTAACCATGGGGATGGATATCTCATTACGAGGTAAAAATAAATCGATCGATCTCCTCGCCAATGCTGACATGGCACTCAAAACAGCAAAAAAACGGCACCTGAGTTATCAACTTTATGATGAGACCATGCAGATTAAACAAGAGTATCAACACAATATTTTATGGAATAAAAAACTCAAAGAAGCTATTGAAGATAAAAATTTCTGTCTCTATTACCAACCGATCTATGATACAAAAACTGGAGAAGTTGAGGAGTATGAAGCACTTATACGTATGATTGACACAAATGGAACAATCGTATCTCCAGGCTATTTTCTCCCTGCTGCACGGCAATCACGTCTCTATCCACTTCTGTCTCAATTCGTTATCGAAGAAGTTTTTAAAATGTTAGAGACGACACCTCACGTATATTCTATTAACCTTTCGGTAGACGATATTATCGATAAACCGACCAAAGAGTTTCTTATTCAAAAACTCAGTTCATCAAAATACGCACATCGACTTATTTTTGAACTTTTAGAGAGTGAGGGGATAGAAAACTACCAAGAAGTCTCTGCATTTATCAGTGAAGTAAAACAGTTTGGATCCCGTATTGCCATCGATGATTTTGGTACAGGTTATTCAAACTTTGCCCATATTCTCCGACTCGATGTCGATATTCTCAAAATTGACGGTTCATTGATCCGCAATATTGATACCGATACCAATGCCCAAACGATTATGATTGCCGTCGTAGAATTTTCAAAACATTTGGGGCTTAAAACCATAGCTGAATTTGTCCATTCAGAAGCGGTTTATAATAAATGTAAAGAGCTTGGAGTTAATTATCTCCAAGGGTATTATCTCAGCGAGCCAAAGCCTTTCTAAGATAGAAGGCTAAAACGAAACCCTTTACGATCTCCCTCACACAAAGAGATCTCTCCGCCGTGAGACTCAACAATATTTTTGGATAATACCAGTCCTAACCCATTTCCCCGCTCTTTCGTGCTTTTAAACGCTTCAAAAAGCCATTTTTTATTCTCGATGGCGATACCACTGTCATATATTTCAAAGGTGTGATGTGAGCCTTCATCAAAATGGAGTATTTCGATTTTCCCCGCCTCCTCTTCATCCAGTTCAATCGCATCAATAGCGTTAAAAACAAAATTGGTAAAGAGCATGGTGAGTAGATCCAAATCGCCGAAAAGCTCAAAATCTTCTTCGGGAAAGCTAAATTCGATTGATTTACCATAACTGTAATAGCCGATGGCACTCATAAGCGCTTCACGGATTTGGAACCAACGCAACGCATTCTTCTGAGCGCTTACCCCTTTAGAAAACATTAATGTTGCTTTGATAATCCGCTCTATCCGATAGAGCGATTTTTGAATCTCAGTGACAATCGGTTTATTTTCCTCTTTGACCCGCTTCATCAAAGTCGATGCGAGCAGTGCGATAGAGCCGATAGGGTTACGGATTTCATGGCTGAGATGTGCTGCCATCTGCCCCATCGTTGCGAGATTCTCTTTACGCTTTTGTTCGGTGATATCGGTCGCACTTAAGAGCCGTTTTTCATTATGATGGGCTGATTTGATGAGATAGGAGCGCTCTTTAAAGGTCATCTCGTAATCTTCATCCTCCAAATGAAGGGTATCAAAAAGTTTTCCCAAACGTTTGGCTTGAGAGTTTTGGAGAAAAATAGAGCCATCCGTTTCTACTATCCAAATGGCATTGGGGAGAAACTCGATAACCTGTTCAATTGTGCTTTGAAGATGGTTATACGACTGACGGAGGGAAACATACTCCTCTTCGACCTTGTAGGTTTGATCGATGAGGGCTTTAAGCTCTTCCGGGGAAATTTGACTCACGCTATTCCTTGACGGGGTCAAAAATCCCCCAAATGAACTAATATTCGATACAGACCGTAAGCATCTTCCGTACCGCATACCTCGCGAATCGAGTGCATTGCCAATTGCGGAATCCCGACATCGATCGTCTCAACCCCCAATCGTGTAGAGGTAATCGGACCGATGGTCGATCCGCATCCCATATCGCTTCGAGTGATAAATGTCTGTGTCGGAACATGAAGCGCTCGTGCGCACTGAACAAATCGTCCTTGCGTCCGTGAATTAGTCGCATAGCGGTGATTCGAGTTAATCTTGATCGCCACCCCGCCATTGAGAAGCGGCGCGTGCTCAGACTCATGTTTGCTCGGAAAGTTCGGATGCTGCGCGTGAGCATTGTCACATGACACCATGATGGAATGACGCATCACCTTCTCATACTCATCTCCCGCGATCCGTCGCAACGTCTCCTCCACAAACGTCCCCCCTGCCCCGATATGAGACTCACTTCCCACCTCTTCGTGATCCATAAACGCACACATCATCGGATAGGAGGTCTCTAGCAGTGCCTGAAGCCCTATATAACAGCTGAGGAGATTATCCAACCGCGCCGAAGCGATCAGATCGCTATTGATCCCGATAAAAGAGCCTTTTTGCGTGTCGTAAAAACTGAGCTCATGGGCTAAAAGGGTCAGGTTCTCCGTATCTTCTTGGATATGAGAGAGGACAAAGGTCTCAAAATCGACCTCCCCCGTCGCGATGATAGGGACAATATCGCTCTGAGCATTGATAGAGCGGGAGCTATTCGCATCGCGATCGAGATGAATGGCGAGCGAGGGAATAATAGCGATGGGACGGTTGATATTGATGAGGGCTTCACGACGCACTTCCCCCTCCAGATAGACAACCCGACCCGCCAGCGATAAATCGCGATCAAACCACGGATTCAGCAACACTCCGCCGTAAGGCTCAACACCGAAACGCTTTACCCCTGCGGAGGTGGTCAGAGGATTAGGTTTGAGGCGCAGATGTGGCGAATCGGTATGAGCACCTACAATCGTGTACCCTTTTTCAGCGCATGACGGGTACGTAAAAGCAATAATCGAGGAGTCGTTACGGGTGACATAATAATCATGCCCCTCTTCAAGGCTCCACTCCTGATCTTCTTCCAAACAGGTAAATCCACGACACTCCAATGTTTTTACCATCCACTCCACCGCATGAAACGGGGTTGGAGAAGCATCGATAAAATTAATCAGTTCTTCGTTAAATTCGCGCATTAACCTTTGTCCTTTAATTCAAAAAATAACCTCTTATCATTTTCCCGACGTCAGGAAAATGGTCTGACTTTTCAAATATAATCTTATTTATAAATATCGCCTCTACTATCAGCTTTATAAACATACACTAAAATCTCATCTTCGATAATCGTATACAAAAATCGATATTTACCAACACGCAAACGAAAATGTCCTTTTTTATTGACCATTGATTTTGTATCTACAGCATTAGAAAAAGGATCATTACAAAGTTCTTCGAATACTTCTAAAACTCTATTGCGTAGTTTCGGTACTGCTTTTTCAAGAAATTTATCAACATCTTTGGAGGTTTCGAGACGATACATTTAAAGATACTTTCGTTTTAATTCATCAAAACCGATAGTTTGACCCTTATTCTTTTCATCCATTGCTTTATTAAATGCTATTTCATCATCTTTCGTAAACGTTGTATCATCGTCTTCGTATATTCTAACAGCGCTTGAGGGCAACAATTTTAAAAAAGCGAACAATGCGTCTTTTAGTTCATTTTGTATTTCCAAGTGTACTGTTTGCATAGTAACTCCTTTTTACATCGTATTGTTATTATATCTTTTTTAAATCACATCCACATCTTCTAAAGCACTCAATTCTTCAATCACCTTATTATCCACCCGTATCGCCGAATCGATCACGACATCGGCAAGCTTCGAGACGATGGTGAGTTTAATCTCACGGCGTCCCGGATGACGGCGGACAAGGGTGTAGAGTTTCTCTAACGTTTCAAGGTTGTCGCTCAGACGGATACGCAGTTGCAACGGTTCCTGCGGCGGGAGGTTTTCGACGATTTTGGTCTCTACCTTTTTCGCCTCTTTTTTCGCTTCGGTGAGGGTCATAATCTTCGTAACACTGATGCGGGTGAACATCTCGGTGTGGGTTACTTTTACCTTGAACGCTATCGGCTCATCGAGATCCATCGCTTCAAGTTGTTCGACCCTGTCGCTAAAGAGCATCACTTCGATATTGCCGTGGAAGTCCATCAGGCTCACAAGCCCGAACATTGACCCTTTTTTCGACATCTTTTTCGTGATTGTTTCGATTTTTCCGATAAAGATGGCAGTGGAACCGTCCTCGATGTTCTCAACTTCGCTAGAGAGAGTATAGTTGATCGCATCGATCTGCTCACGGAAGTTGTCGAGCGGATGACCGGAGACGTAGAAGCCGAGAGTGTCTTTCTCGAAATCGAGGAGGGTTTTGAGGTCAAACTCATCCATGTTTTTGAGGCTCAATTCGACTGCCGTCACCTCTTCATCATCCCCGAAAAGGCTGAATTGGGCATCTTTTTTCAAAGACGACCCTTTTTTCGCCGTCTCAACGAGGGTTTCGACCTGCTCCAACAACGCATGTCGGGAATAGCCGAAATGATCCAGTCCCCCCGCTTTGATGATGCACTCGATCACCCGTTTGTTCACTTTTTGCGGTTCGATACGGTTGGTGAAATCTTGGATATCTTTGAACTCCCCCTCACTTCGTGCTTCGAGAATCGACTCGACCGCGGCTTCCCCGACCCCTTTGATCGCACCCAAACCGAAAAGAATTTGATCCTGACCGTCTTTGTTGATCGCGGAGAATTCGAGCTGTGAGTGGTTGATATCGGGAGCGCCGAGGAAAATTTTCATCCGTTTGGCTTCGTCGATGTATTTGACGACTTTGTCAGTGTTGTCTTTCTCCGAGGTGAGTAGTGCCGCCATAAACTCTTGCGGGTAGTAGGTTTTAAGCCACGCGGTTTGGAACGTAACCATCGCGTACGCCGCAGAGTGGGATTTGTTAAACCCGTATCCGGCAAATTTCTCAATCAGGTCAAAGAGTTCGGAGGCTTTTTGGTAGTCTAGCCCCTGCTGTTGAGCCCCTTCACTAAACTCACGGTTATATTTTTGCATCTCTTCGAGTTTCTTTTTCCCCATCGCACGACGAACGATGTCCGCACCGCCGAGGCTCATCCCCCCGATGGTTTGTACGATCTGCATAACCTGCTCTTGATAGACGATAACCCCATAGGTCGGTTTTAAGATCGGCTCCAGTGCGGCGAATACGTAGGTAATCGCCTGACGACCGTGTTTACGTTCGATAAAGTCATCCAACATCCCCGATTCCATCGGTCCCGGACGATAGAGGGCGAGTACCGCAATCAAGTCCTCGAACACGCTGGGTTTGAGCCGTTTGTTCAAATCCTGCATCCCCGAACTCTCGATCTGGAACATCCCGATCGTGTCACCGCTTTGGATAATCTCGTACACTTTCGGATCATTCTCATCGATTTTATGCCAGTTCACCTCGACGTCGTACCGTTTTTTAATCAGTTTGATCGCATTGTCGATAACGTCGAGCGTTTTAAGTCCCAAGAAGTCGAATTTAATCAGGTCGATATCTTCGAGGTAGTTGAGCGAATACTGAGTAACAAACGTCTCCTCCCCCGAGGGTTTATAGATCGGGGTTTTCTTCCAAAGCGGTTCGTTGGAGATAACGACTCCCGCCGCGTGCATTCCCGCATTGCGTTTGAGTCCTTCAAGCTTTTTCGAAAACTCCCACACACGCGCTATGTGAGGATCACTATCAATCAGTTCGGAAATCTTCGGCTCTTTTTGGAATGCTCCGGGTTTGAACTCTCCCCCTTTGGTTTTTCCATTCAGCGTGATCCCCAACTCATCAGGGATCAGTTTCGCCATCATATCGGCTTGGGAGAGGGGCATCTCCAAAACACGCGCAACGTCGCGGATAACCCCTTTGGCTAACAGTGAACCAAACGTAATGATCTGTGCGACCTGCTCCCGCCCGTATTTACGTACGACGTAATCGATGATCTCGCCGCGACGCGCTTGCATAAAGTCCATATCGATATCGGGCATCGATACCCGTTCAGGATTGAGAAAACGCTCAAAAAGCAAATCGTATTTCATCGGGTCGATATCGGTGATCTCAAGACTATAAGCGACGAGACTTCCCGCCGCCGATCCCCGCCCCGGGCCTACGGCAATCCCCATCCGTTTTGCTTCACGGACGAAATCCCAAACGATAAGCATATAGCCAGGGAATTTCATCTGGTTGATCACCTGCATCTCGAACTCTAAACGATCTCTATACTCCTGATGTCTCGCTTCTGGAACGTGTTCGAGGCGTAGTTCCAAACCGATTCGGCAGCGGTGGATAAAATACTCCGAATCCTCTTCGATAGTTAGCCCCTCTTCGAGAGCGTATTCGGTCGTAAATTTAAAGTTCGGTGGGGTCGGGTTTCCGAGTTTAAGTTCGAGCTGGCACTTATCGACGATCTCTTGGGTGTTATAGAGCGCTTCTGGGATATCGGCAAAGAGCCGTGCCATCTGCTCAGGGGATTTGATGTAAAACTCATGGACGGAGTGGCGCATACGCTTGGGGTCATCGTAGAGTTTATTCATCCCGATACACATAAACGCTTCGTGATACTGAGCGTCCCCCGCATAGGTGTAGTGGGTGTCGTTGGTCGCGATGAGTTTGATCTGTGTCTCTTGGGAGATTTTTATCACTTGCTCGTCGATAAAAAGCTGATCGGCTATCCCGTGGCGCATGATCTCCATGTAAAAATCATCCCCGAAAATCTCTTTGTACTCTAACGCGATCCGTTTGGCTTCGTCGTACCCTAACGCCCCGTTTTTAACGTTACGTTCACTGTTGGTGTTGAGATGCCAATTCACCTCCCCTTGCAAACACGCAGAGGTACAAATGATCCCCTCACAGTTATCACGAAGGAGCTGTTTGTTAATGCGGGGAAAGTAGTAAAAGCCGTTGATATAGGCTTGAGACGAGAGGTACATGAGGTTTTTATAACCCGCTTCGTTTTTGGCAAACAAACAAACGTGAAAACGCTGTTTGATCGTTTTATCTCCCAAATCCTCACCGTTATGGATGTAGGCTTCCATCCCGATGATCGGTTTCAGTCCCGCTCCGCGCATCTGCTGATAAAAGTCGATCGCTCCGAACATATTCCCATGATCGCTCATCGCGACCGAGGTCATTCCCAGTTCTTTTACCCGTGAGGCTAACGCGGATATTTTGTTTGCACCATCAAGAAGTGAGTATTCGGTGTGGAGATGCAAATGGGTAAACGGGGGGATGGTGCTCATTAAAAAATGCCTTGAAAAAAAGTAAAAATATTATAATCTACCGAGGGTAAAGAGGAGCTTTTAGAACCTCTTTGAAAGCAATTTATTTAACCCGTCCGCAAACGCTCGAACCGTTTTTTCCCCGATAGCACTCGGACCACCCGTGATCTCACCGTTATTGCGTAACTCCTCCATCAGATTACGCATCGCGAGGAGATGTTTGATGTTATTCTCATCGTAAATCGTCCCGCGTGGATCAAGCCCGACTGAGCCTTTGGTAACGATCCGATCCGCGAGAGGAATATCAGCCGTAATAACGATATCACACGCTTCGCACAGCTCTGCGATACGATGATCGGCTTCATCGGGTCCTTGTGCTACAACTTCCATCGAGACATGCGCGACATCAGGGATACCGATTCGTTTATTGGCGATAAAAATAGTGGTTATTTTGCGTTTTAGTACAGCTCTAAGCAAAATCTCTTTGAGTGCGTTAGGGAACGCATCGGCATCGACTAAAATTTTCATTTAATTCCAGTCGCTTACACAACGCACGTACGCTGTCTCTATTTTATTGACCGTCGCAACAGAACCGAGCTTAAACCCAACAACATACGCTTCTTGCGCGTTTAAACTCTCACTGCTCCAGTAATAACGATGCATCATTGCTCCAAAATATTTCATATCGACACTCGGACGATTATAGGCATAATCAACAATTCCGTAGAGTTCATCGGTTGTCGGTAGACGCCATGAGCGCCCCCCTAACGTCAGATTTTCACATCCCTCTTTCGCTTTTTCATACGTGAATTTAGCCCGTTTATCAGTCGCTTCAAGTGAATGCCACACTAAGAGCGAATCTTTATCTTCTACCCCCTCCGGTGTTATTCGGTAATGGTGTTCTGATGTCGGTTCAGGAGCATTGATACACGCTGCGGCAATTTTTTTGGTCGGCGGAGAGAGGGAAATGTTGCGCTCTTTGGGATAAAAACTGTATCCGAGCATCGCGACAATCCCCCCATCACCCTCACTTCCCGTCCCTATTTCGGTATTGTCAGAAGCTCCTCGGTTCGATGACCAAAAACTAAATCCTTCGACAAAGGGAGTCGTTTTTGGGAGGCTAAACAGCTCTTTGATCGACATCATCCGCCATGAATCGCCAAGATAGCGACAATACTCTTTGGCTTGCTCTTGGGTATAGTGTTCGCTTGGAGATAAGTGTATCTCCCCCCACGCCAACGAGGAGATGAGCGGAAAAATAAGACTAAATCGACGCACAATAATCGGCTAATAACCCGCCGCGAAGTCTTTCATAGGTTTCATTGCCTGATAATTTTTTGACAATTGCCAGCGCAAAACAAATCGCCGTCCCAGGCCCTCGCGAGGTCATCACATTGCCACTTTCGACAACGGCGTGTTTATCTCCGACAAATCCATCGGTAGTGAGTTCATCTTCGATACCGGGATAGCACGTATACCCCTCTTTAAGCACCCCTGCGGCTTCGAGAGCATACGGTGCGGCACAGATAGCACCAATGGCTTTTCCTTTTGCATCCATCGCTTTAAGGAGGTTTTGAATATTGACATCTGCGGCAAGGGCTTTCGTCCCTCTCCATCCACCGGGGAGAACAATCATATCGAGTTCATCAACGCTCAGTCCTTTAACCGGACGATCCGCATGGATCGTAATCCCGTGCGCCCCGCTCACCATCAGATGTTCGTTTAATGTTCCCATAATCACTTCGATGTCGGCACGGCGCAAAACATCAATAATAGCAATCGCTTCAATCTCTTCAAAACCTTCTGCGATAGAGACTAAAACACATGACATAGTTTTTCCTTATTTCATATATTTTCGGATGATTATTAGGTTGTTATTGTACACTGAATTAAGAAAATATGAGGATTAAAGTAGGGATTTGTTCATGGTTCGACTAGCTCACCACGAACAGAAAAGTGGAGCGTGAATTACTTCACTTTCTCCATGTATTCACCCTCAACGGTGTTAACTTTAATGATATCACCCTCAAGAACATGGTAAGGAACTTGTACCACCGCACCTGTTTCCAAAGTAGCCGGTTTTTTAGAACCGCTTGACGTGTCACCTTTGAAGTTTGGTGGAGTTTCAACGATTTTGAGTTCCATAATTTCAGGAGCTTCAACACTGATAGCATTGCCGTTGTGGAAGATCATTTGAACGCTGGTACCGTCTTTGATCCATTTCATTGCATCTTCACATTGATCGTAAGTTAGACCTAGTTGCTCATAGCTTTCATTATCCATAAATTGGAGCATTTCGCCATCATCATACAAAAATTGCATTGTTGTGTGAACAAGATTCGGAACTTCGAATTTATCCCCCGCATGGATCGTTTTTTCGATCACTTTTCCGTTCAAAAAGCTCTTTACTTTACAACGGACAAATGCCGCCCCTTTGCCGGGTTTGACGTGTTGGAACTCGACGACTTTATACGGAACGCCCGTAATCTCCAAACGTACACCTTTTTTGATATCACCCATACCGATTGTTGCCATGAAAAACCTTTTCTGATCTTGTAGTGGGCGAATTTTACCCGAAAGTGGCGCGAATTTCAAACCTTGTGTCACTTATTGTATTATTTTTCTCATTTATGCGGCTCAATTTTTAGGGTTTTTAGCTCTAATAAATACGTTAAAGTGTATAATAAACCTTATATTACTGATTATAATCACAAATACATCACAAGGAAACCTGTTTATGAGTACCCTTTCGCGTATTTTCAGCGCATCGCTCTTTATCGGATCATGCCACCTATTCGGCTCAGGTCTCTCACTCCCTGCCGCACTGGAAATTTTGGACACCAATAACCTTGAAATCAAAACGTCTGCCCTCGATCTCCAAAGTGCCCAAAGCGATACCTCAATCGCCAAAGGGTATAACTTCGGTTCACTCGATTTGACCCAAAGTGCAATGCGTTCGAATGAAGCCGGAAATGTATTCGGCTTTAAACTCAGTTCACGCCAAGCCAGTTTTGGAGATTTTGGTTTTAATGAATTTGATATGACAGGTTCTACCCCGATGCAACAACTTCTTGCAACACAGCCCAAAGATCTTAACTATCCCGGTTATCAGAACTACTATCAAACGAAACTCACCTATATGGTTCCCCTCTTTGTCGGTGGAAAACTCAGTGCTTACGGGGACATCAGTGAACGGATGGAGGAGATCAAAAAACTCGATGCCGAACAGATGAAAACGGAAAAACGGTATGAACTGCGCAAAAGCTATTACGATATGGCACTGCTCCAAAACTCCATCGATCACATGAGTACCATTCATAAAAATATCTCGACGCTAGAGCGTACAACCCAGATGATGGTGCAAGAGGGATACGCGAAAAAAGTGGATCTTCTCGAAGTCGAAGCCCGCAAAGCGAATGTCGAACGAAGCCTCACTGAGATGGAAGCGAACAAAAAACTTCTCTACCACTATCTCAGCTTCTTGCTCAACACCCCCATCACCGAAATTGAACTTCCGGCCAATGATTACCCCGCTTCAGGTATTAACGAAGCCGACGTCTTGGCCAACAATACCGATCTCAAAAAAGCATCTCAAGGGTTAGAGATTCGTGATCGCATGGTCGATGTTGCCTACGCACCGTTTCTCCCTCAAGTCGGAGCATTTGCTGAAGCTTCCAGCGCCGATGATACCTTTTTAGGAAATTTCAACGATCACAAAGCCTACACGGTCGGTGCAAAACTCAGTTGGAACCTCTTTAACGGCGGAATCGACAAAAACGCACTGGAAAAAGCCCGTATCGAAAAGATAAAAACAACGACCCAAGTGGAATTAGCCAAAAAAGGGGTTGCTCTACAATACGATAAAATCCGCACTGAGATTGAAAGTCTCAATTCTCAAGTCAATAGTTTGGAAAAAGAGCAAGAGTTAGCGGATCAAATCTATAAAAATTACGAGGGACGTTACCATGAACACCTCGCATCCATGAGCGATGTTATTATCAAACAGTCCATGCAAATCGAAAAAGTTCTCAACCTTCAAATGGTAAAAAATAAACGCAACGAGCGCATTTTCGCCCTCGAAAAACTAAGTAACGGAGTTAAATAATGAAATTTTGGATCACCTCTCTCGCCCTAGCCTCTACTCTCAGTGCCGCAGGGCTTGTACTCTCAGGAAGCGTTATCAGCGATAACCAAAAAATGATCACTAGCCGCAACATGGGGTTTGTCACCGGTGTAAACGTCTCTGAGGGCTCACGCGTCTCTAAAGGGCAGCTTTTGTACACCATCGATTCCAAAGAGATCGATTCGGCTAAAACCCAAGTGGAACTGGGCATTGCACAAGCAGAGCTTTCGTTACAAATGTACCAAAATCAATATGCGAATTTGGAGTTAAATTTGGAGCGTAACAAACGTCTCTTGGCACAAGATATGGTCTCAAAATTCGAAGTGGAAAATCTTGAACTCTCTCGTAAAAACCTCCAAAACATGATCTCAATCGGTGAGCGTCAAGTAAACCAAGCCAAAGCGCGTCTCAAAGAAGTCGATAATCAATACAACTACCTCCGTATCACCGCACCTAACAGTGGTGTCGTTGTTGCTAAAAACATCAAAGTGGGTGAGATGGCAATGCCGGGGATGCCTGCCATAGTGTTGTCCGATTTGAACGCTCTTAAAATCGAAGTCGAAGTGGCAGAAAACAATCTTAAACTCGTCCCTGTCGGTAAAAAAGTTAAAATTTCTGTCCCATCCGTCGGTTATATCGGAATCGGCAAAGTAAGTGCAATTGTCCCAAGCTCTAACCCGATGACGCACACCTTTAAAATCAAAGTCTCATTCAGTGCCAAACAAACCGTTTATCCGGGTATGTACGCTACTGTCGAAATCGAATAGGAGGACTGATGCACGCTCCTAACTCTTATCAGCCTAAAGACTCGGCGGGAAAACTTGCCAAAGGGTTTTTACGTAATCCTCTCACCCCGATATTAGGGGTTTTTCTATTCGTTATCGGCTATATAGCTCTTATGCTTATGCCGCGTGAAGAGAATCCGCAAATGGTCGTTAGTGGATCTACCGTTATCATCGCCCTCCCAGGTGCTACCGCCAGCGAAGTTGAAAACGTTATCGTGAAACCTCTAGAGAGAAAACTCAAAGAGATCAAAGGGATCGAGCACCTTCACGGTATGGCAATGGATAATGTTGCCGTTATCAATGCCGCATTTTATATCGGTGAAGCCAAAGAGGACTCTAACCTCAAAATTTATGACAAAATCATGCAAAACATGAGTATCCTCCCCAAGGGAGCTATGCAACCAATCATCAAACCGCTCGACATCGATGTTGATATCCCCATCGTCTCCGTAGCGTTTTACTCCAATAACCCCAAAATGGATCCTACGATTCTTTACGATCACGTCAAAGAAATTCAACACCATATCAACGGTCTCCCAAATGTCGCCGTAACCGATATTAAAGGGGCTAAAAAACATCAATACAATGTTTTGGTCGATATGAACCGTCTCAGCGGTTACAACCTCTCTCTTGGTCAAATCGTTATGGCGACACAGTCACTCGCCTATAACGTCCCTGAGATTAAAGGGAAAACCGTAGACAATAAAATCGTCATGATTGGGGTTCGAAATGCCATCGAGAGTGTCGAAGATGTCGGCAATATCATCGTTGCCCAATACGGTGGATCGGCAATCTATCTACGTGATGTTGCTACCATCAGTGCAGGGAGCGATATCCAAAACTTCAAGTCGGCACTCGTGAGTGTCAAAGGGGAAGATGGCAAATTCTCACCGCTCAAAGATCAAATCACCCTGACCGTCTCGAAACTCCAAGGAACCAATGCCGTTAACATTGCCGATGCAGTTAAAGAAGAGCTCGAAAAATACAAAGAGCAAATGAACGCAGAGGGGATAAACTACGTCATTACCCGAAATGATGGAGAACGTGCCGATGAAGCGGTTAACGAACTTGTATTTCACCTCCTCCTCTCTATCGTCATTATCGCTATTTTGCTCATCTTTGTCTTGGGCTGGCGTGAATCACTGATCGTTACGTTCACCGTTCCGGCGATCTTGGCAATTACCCTCTTTATCGCCTATATTACAGGACAAACCATCAACCGTATCACCCTCTTTGCATTCCTCCTGAGTTTAGGACTTTTGGTCGATGCAGCAATCATCGTTATCGAAAATATTCATCGCCATTTCCATGCACCTGATGCACATTTGCGTGATGCTGATGAGCTAATGATCGAAGCAACCGACGAGATCGGGGCACCGACCAATATCGCGACCTTAGCGATCATCCTCACGATGGTACCGATGGCGTTTGTCGGACAAATGATGGGGCAGTTTATGAAACCGATCCCCGCTAACGTCCCCGTTGCCCTCGTCGCTTCACTCTTTGTCGCCTATATCTTTACTCCGTATTTGGCGATACGCCTTTTGAAAAAACCCGCCCCCCACGGAGAATCGCACTAATGTATAAAAAATTTGAAAACTATTTGCTCGATCTTTTGGAATCACCTTCCAAAAAGAAAAAAATATTATTAGGAACGTTACTAGCGTTTGTTTTTGCCGTTGCCCTCATCCCGACCAAACTGGTTCTCGCCAAAATGCTACCAGGGAAAAACAACGACACATACAGTGTCTATATCGACTTAGCCAATGGCAGTTCAATCGAGCAAACCCGCCAAATAAGTGATTGTGCCGTCAAAATTTTACAGAATGAATCTGAGATGCTCGATGCGGAAGTTTTCTTAGGATCCGGTTCTCCTCTCGACTTCGCGGGTCTTATCAAAGGATCACACTTTAAAAACAGTGAAAATGTTGCCGAAGTGGTAGTAAATCTCACCAAAAAACATGATCGTTCTGAACCCTCTTATATGATGGTGCAACGCCTCCGCCCCGTGATTGTCAAACAGTGCGGAAACATCTACCCCCAAACCAACATTAAATTTGTTGAGCCACCGGCAGGTCCTCCAACAATGGCGGCTGTCGTTGCTGAAGTTTATGGAAACTCCCCTGAAGGGATCCGCCATCTCAGTAACCGTATCGAAGGTGTTTTCCATAAAACCGAAGGGCTTGTCGATATAGATATCATGCAAGATGAAATCTACGATAAATTTGAAATTCGGGTTAACACCGATAAAATTACCCGTTCAGCACTGGATGTTAAACATGTTAATGACGTGTTGTATCTTGCATTCGAGGGGATGGGGGTTGCCGTTAAAAACTCTCAAAATGCAACTGACCAAATCCCAATTTTTCTTACTTTGACACCTGAGGGGAAAAAGTTTGCCTCGCGCGACAAACTCGCTATTGAGATGAAACTCACCTCTCTCACCCTCCTTAATCAAATGGGGATGATGGTACCGATTACCGAAGTGGTCGAAATCGTCCCTGTCAAATCGAATCCGATGATTATGTCAAAAGATCTGCACCAAATGACCAACGTTCTAGCCGAAACTGATATGGTCTCACAAGTCTATCCACTGATGGCGGCTCGAAATGTGATTCTCGATACGTTCAGCGACGAATATGAGATCACCAAAACCGGATTGTTCAACCTTAAGCTCGTAGACAAAAAAACCAAAAATATGTATGAACTCAAATGGGATGGAGAGATGAAAGTAACGCTCGATACATTTGTCGATCTCGGCGGTGCATTTATCGCGGCACTCATCCTCATTTTCTTACTCATGGTTATATATTATAAAAGCTTTATCCTTAGCGGTATCGTTTTGTTAGGGAGTTTCCTCTCAATTATCGGAGTTATCGTCGGGCATGGTGTTGTCGATATCTTTACCTCCGATACATTCTTTCTAACGGCAACTTCCTTGATCGGGTTTATCGCCCTTATCGGTATCAGTTCTCGTAACTCACTACTATTAATCGATTTTACCAAATCATTGATGATTGATAAAGGAATGAATAAAAATGAGGCAATCGCGTATGCTGCCGCAACTCGTGCAAAACCTATTTTTCTTACCGCAGCAGCAATTATCCTTGCTTCAACCCTTTTAGCCAGTGATGCGGTCTTCGGAGGGCTTGGAGTTTCACTGATTTTTGGTACAATAGCCGCCGTCATCGCATCACTCGTGGTTGTCCCCGTTCTTCTTCACAATTCTGATTTGGAACGTCATTTCAATTTTCATGAGCGTAAAGCGGTATCAGTTATGGAGCCTTAAATAAATGTCCACTTTTATACCCGTTACAGTGCTCACTACCGATGTTATGCAAGAATTAAAAAAAATAGCACTGGGGCAGAGAGTATCTGTTGATGATCTTGATTTCGATCTCATCTCTTATGAAACTTCATTTAAAGGGACAGTGGATGATGAGTGGCAACTGTTGCTAGGGGATGATCTTCTTACGCAAACAACCGAAATTGAAGTTCGATCACCCCATTTTTTACTTCGTCAAGAATATCAAATCTATATCCGTCCCTTAAAGCCACACCCATATCTTGATTTACATTTTACAATCGCAACCGATAAAACCAAAAGCAAAGTAATCGCTGTTATCGAACCCACATCCAAAATTCCTCTCAAAAAAGGGGTGCAAGAGTGGATCAAAGAGGCCATCATTCGCAAACAACTACGACATGGGCTCATGATCGGGCTTTATGATCAAAATCTTGATCGAGAGATAAATCGTCTCATCGGTAAAATCCAAAAAGAGGGACCCCTTACCTTTCTCTATCGTCTTCCAATCGGTGAATTTTTCCTACCGACTTTTCCGATCAATGATAAAATCATTCTCCACTATAAAAATAAAAGTGGATCCAATAGTCTGATTGAGGGGGTAAACCCCGGTGATTTCATCCTTGAATATATTCTCCCTAAACCGGGACGTGACGGACGAGCGTGTAGCGGAAATCATATTGCGGTTCCTGAACCCACTGTTAAATTTGCCTCTTACCTCCTTATCGATCCTGAAACGATAACAACTGAACAAGATGAAGAGAGTATCCGCTTTTATGCCAAAATTTCTGGCTATGTAGAACATAAAAAAGGGATGTTTTATATCTCTCAAGAGCTTCAAATCGAAAGCGCCAGTTTCAAAAAAACCGGCTCTATTGAAACCGGTATGGATAAAGATGTATTACTCAAAATAAACAAAAAAGTCTCGAGCGAAGATGCGATCGGGATGGGAGTCAACATCGATGTTCAAAAACTCGATGTCAGTGGTACGGTCGGAGGAAATGCTAAAATCCAAGCGTGTGATGTCAATATCGGAGCCCAAACTCATCGAAAATCACAAATCAATGTATCGCAGACAGCCAATGTTCATCTCCATAGAGGGAATCTTAAAGCCAAGGATGCCCATATCAATATTTTAGAGTCTGGAAAAGTAGAAGCCGATGTCATTCATATTAATAAAATGGTCGGTGGTGAGATTATCGCGCGCAAAATACATATTGATACTCTCTATTCAAATGCTCGTATCACGGCGTTAGAATCGATTACCATCCAAAATATTGAAGGAAATGGGAATAAAATCATTATTGATCCCCATGCGATTGAGAGCTATCACAAAAAAATTATTGACCTAGAAGCAGAAATTAAAACAAAAAATAGCCACTTGCAAGTACAGAAAAAAAAGCTTGCCATGAGTAAAGCTGCCTTAGAAGATAAAAATAGCCGAATCAAAGATATTCATGTTCGTGTTCTTCTCAAACAAAAAAATGGTGAAACACCAATGAAAGCAGATATGGTTCGACTCCAACAATACAAGCTTGAGAGAGAAGCCTTCAAAGAAGCTTCTGATGACCTTAGTGTGTCGGAAGCTTCACTTGAAACCTTGCAAGAGTCACTGGAAAACTTATATGAAGCTGATTTACATGCTGTGGTAACCCACTATGGAATCCATAACGGACACAATCGTATCCTTTTTATCGATCCGAGAAACCACCGCGAATACGGTATCTCTCCTGAGGGAAAAGTAACCCATATACGGTTACGAAAAGAGGAAGACGAAAAAAAATTCCTACTGGAATACTAAAAAAATAAAACTCCTTTTAGACGCCGCCGAGAGCTTTAGCTTTTTGCGGTAAAACTCTCTTATGAAATTAACCGACTTAACCCTTGTAGCCCCTTATTTGGATCTTGACCCCATCTTCTATCATGAAGTTCATCCGACCCCTTTGCACAAGCCATATCTTGTGAGTTTTAACCTCCAAGCCACCGAACTCTTAGGCATTGACCTCTCTGCTATCGATAATGAAGAACTCATAAAACTTCTTAATGGAACAATGCTGATAAAGGGTTCACGACCATACGCCATGTGCTATGCCGGTCATCAGTTTGGGCATTACGTACAACGGCTTGGAGATGGTCGTGCTATCAATCTAGGCTCTGTAAATGGGTGGAACCTTCAGCTCAAAGGGTCAGGTGAAACCCGTTATTCCCGCCAGGGTGACGGTAGAGCCGTATTACGCTCCTCCATTCGCGAATACTTGATGAGTGAAGCAATGTATGGTCTGGGAATCCCGACCAGTCGTGCACTAGCAATCATCGGTTCTGATGAAAAAGTAGCACGAGAGGCTTGGGAACGTGGTGCCATTGTTTTACGATTATCCCCCTCATGGATTCGGTTTGGAAGTTTTGAGTATTTTTTTCATACCAATCGTCATAAGGAGCTCGAAACGCTAGCCGATTTTTTACTCCGTGAGTCCTTTCCACACCTCCTCGGAGTTGAAGAACCTTACCTCAAAATGTATGGCGAGATTGTCAAACGAACCGCAGAATTAACAGCACAGTGGCAATCGGTCGGATTTAACCACGGTGTCATGAATACCGATAATATGTCAGCAATTGGTATCACCATCGATTATGGCCCTTTTGCCTTTATGGATACTTTCGAGAGCAACTATATCTGCAACCATTCTGATACGCAAGGGAGGTATAGCTATGACAATCAACCCCGAATCGGATATTGGAACCTAGAACGTCTCGCTCATGCCCTATCACCGCTCATTACCACAGTAAAACTCCAGTTAGAACTCGAAAAATACGGTAATTATTTCACGACTCGACTTATGGAGCTTTTAGGTACCAAACTTGGTCTAGATACCCTACATGAAAACGACAATGATTTGCTACGAGCCTTATTTACCATCATGGAAAACGGACAAATCGATATGACCCCGTTTTTTCGTCATCTAAGCCGCTATAATGGAAATCGGGAGACGCTACTTCCTCTTACTCTCGCGCCTAACCAGCTCAATGAATGGCTTGATCGATACGATATACGATTAGTCTCAAATACCTCATCCGTTGAAACTCGCCACAAAAATATGCTCCGTACTAATCCAAAATACGTGTTAAAAAATTACATTCTTCAAGAAGCGATTGAGAATGCACAAAACGGTGATTTCGTCCTTGTGAATGATCTCCTACACATAGCGCAAAACCCTTATGATGAACATTCTCCCTTTGAGCGTTATAGCTTACCGACACCAGCTCAATACAAAAACCTAAAACTAAGCTGCTCTTCCTAACCGTTAGCTTAGGGCAAGTCTATTTTATAATCACTAATATTGTAACCCTTTGGTAATAAACTTATTATTGTTTATTTTTTAATCAACAATTCTCCTTCTTTTTCTCCTTACCTCTTTATACTGTCAACGTTATTGAACAAATATCTCTCTTTGTAGGAACACTTATGCAACGTAATCATTTAATCAGCTATATGAGCGACGTCCAAAATTTCGAAAAAAATATGAGTACTTTATCCGGTAAATGGGACTTATTGACCCTTCTTGGTTCGATGTCCAATATTGGGATGGATACCAGTGAGACCCGAAAAGCTTTCGAAGATTTGCTCGATGAGCCCCTCTTGCGTCTTATTGAAGAGACATTTAACAAAAGTCTCAATGAGCTTGAGTCAAAAGCACAAACCGCAATAGATATCCTGATCCGAAACCTTTTTGAACGAACGGCTGATATTGGATTTCTCGCAACTGATGATGATATCCGCGACTATCTCCTCTATTTGCACACAACCGATATGTCAGTTTCAGAGGAGATGCGCCAAATCAAAATGAAGAAAAAAGAGGCTCTGAGTGCTCGATTTGCCGAATACGTCGCAAAATACAGTGTCTATGAAAACATTATTTTGCTCGATACGAAAGGGAAAGTACTCGTTCAGCTTGACACGACCAATCCTATTAGTATCTCCAAGGATCCATTGATCAATGAATCGATTCGAACACATGAAGGGTATGTAGAAACGTTCCGTCCGAGTGATCTTAACCATCAAAAACCCTCACTTATCTACTCCTACCGTGTATCCAATCCTGATAGTGATGAGCCTTTGGGGGTATTGTGCCTCATATTCCGATTCGAAAATGAGCTTCAAAGTATCTTTCGAAAACTTACCCGTGAAAATCCTTATATCGCACTCGAAATGCTGGGTTCTGATGGAGGCGTTATCGCCTCTTCATCGGCTCATCATGTTCCGATAGGCTCATATCTTAACCCTCGCAACAATGAGAATCATCAAACCTATTACGCCGGGTTCGAATATCTTTATCAGGCGGTAAAAACAACGGGATACCAAGGGTATAAAGGTTCAGGATGGATCGGCCATGCAATGGTACCTCTGCATCTGGCATTTCGTTCCTCATCACGCAGCTCATTACTAAAAAATGGTTTATTCGACTCCGTTGCAAACGCCAAAGCCTATTATCCTCAAGAGCTCAAAGATATATTGGAAAAAGCCAAAAAGATCCAAAGCGAACTCGATATTACGGTTTGGAACGGTAATGTCCAAATCGCCAATAGTGTAGGGCATGAAAGCCCTTTTACGAAAGCACTACTCTCCGAGATATCGAAAACAGGAGAAGAGACAAAACGGGTATTTGATGACACGGTTGCAAATCTCAATTCGGCAATGCTGATTCAGTATCTTGAAGATTTAAAATTCCAATCTTCCCTTGCTATCGATATTATGGATCGAAATCTGTACGAGCGGGCAAACGATTGCCGATGGTGGGCACTCACAACAACCTTTCGAGAATCGCTTTCACAAGAGAGTGTGAGCGAAGAGAATCAGGAGAAAATGAACTCAATTTTGAACTACATTAACGGTCTTTATACCGTTTACAGCACCATGTTCATTTATGATCGTAATGGCACGATTGTCTCGGTATCCAATGCAGATAGCACCTCTTTGATCGGGAAAAAGATAGGCTATTCATGGGCACTTGAAACGTTAGAACTGAGCACCACACAAGAATATGTTGTATCGACGTTCGAACCAACTCCTTTCTATGGAAACCGATCAACCTATATCTATAACGCCTGTATCCGTAATTTCAATGAAGAAAATGTTGGGGGAATCGGAATCGTTTTTGATGCAGAATCTCAATTTGAAGCAATGTTGCACGATACCCTTCCAAAAGACGAAAACCATTCAATCCCTGAGGGGATGTTTGCCCTCTTTGTCGATCGAAGCGGCCGTGTTGTCTCTTCTACAACCTCCACAATTGCCATAGGAGATATACTCAATCTTCCAGAATCGCTCTTGGAACTCTCACCAGGACAAAGCGATGCGCAAATTCTCCCCTACAACGGAGTCTATTATGCACTTGGCGCAACCTGCTCTAACGGTTACCGAGAATACAAACAAAGTGACGGATACGATAATGACATCATCGCCCTCCTTTACCGCCCTATCGGTGATGTTCAAGAACTTGAAAATGAAATACCTACCCAACGGGTTTATACCTATCCAAAGGCAAACGGAACCGAAGAGACATCCGAAATTTCCACCTTCTTTGTCGGGGGATCACTTTTTGCGGTCGAATCCAAAAATGTCGTCTGTTCTCTCGCCCATCAAGAGCTTACTTCAATCCTACACGCTAGCGAATATAATCTTGGGGTCATTAGCTATGACAAACGGATGGTTAGTGTCATTTCATTGGCCAAATTACTCGGTATGGAGAAAAAATACGATAAAGAGATCGATACAATCATCCTTGTCAAAGCGGTGATTGAAAAACAGGTCATCTATCTGGGAATTGCCGTCGATGCTATTTACAGCAGCCCTGAAATTCCGATCCGATCGATAAGTCAATACAGTAATGTTTTGAAAAATGAGAATTCACTCACGAAAGCGGTTATCATTCCTGATAATGCCGAAGATTTTGGAAACGAAATGATCTCCATCCTCGATATACCGAAAATTTATGGACAGCTCATCCAACCTTATGCTCGTCCAATGCATAAAGTAATGGCGTAAGCACTGCTTACGCTAAAAAATAAGCGATTTGATTTTTATCTCCATCAATCCAAATTCATTGCTATTTTTGGGAATTTTCATATAATTTTTGAGTTTGAGATTATACAAACTGTTATTACCCAAAAGATCTTCACTTTTGATAGAGCCTTCATAAATAATAAGCGTATTGAGCGCATTCGGGAGCGTCTCATAATACTCTGCAACCTCTTTCACATACTCTTCGAGATTTAGCTCTTTGGATTCACGATTGATAATGAAAAGACTCGGTTCATACGGGAGTGAATAACTTTTAATCGTCCAGGTAGAAAAAGCTTGCACATTATAAAGGGGAAACATTTTTTTCAACTCTTCCCGAAGCCGTCCACTCTCACCATCTTTAAAGCCGACGATCAAAATAGAAGTGCAAAAATTATTTTCAAAATACCCTCTTTGCTCGAAAAATTCTTTCTTACCCTCATTTTCAAGCCAGCTTTGTGTAGATAAAGCAACGTGTCTGCTATGCGTATTGCAATACGTTCGAAAGCGAACCGAACTAGACATTCCGCGCCATAATGCACGATCAAAAGCAGCTCGCATCTGATTTGAGAGCAATGCCATACGATTGCGCTGAGAATTCAGTATTGTCTCCAACTTAGGCTTATATTCACTCTCAAGAGAATCAACCAATTCTTCACGGAGCTTTTCATGATTTTCCAATCCTTTTCGGTAATTCAGGAGATCATGTTCTTGTTTTTCATACGCTTCTTTAATTTCACTAGAGTGTGAGTTTTTATAGTGCTGTACTAATTTGTTTTTCCGTTCGATCAGTGTCTTCACCGCCAATTTATAGCGACCGATTTTGGTTGTTAAATCGATATAATCTTTGTCCATCGGAATAAGCACTGTTTTACAATACTCTTCAATCTCTTTATTCCCAATACTACCGATAACAGTTTCATGATGAGCCGATTCTTCAATTCGGCCATATAGAGATTCCAATTCTGAATAAGTACTGATTTTAGGATCTATCGAGAAGAGCGGACGATAAACTGACGATATCCATGATCCAAATTTTTCTCCACTGATTTCTCGAAAACGCTCTTTAGGAAAGGATGTACCCAAGGCAATCGATTCAAATAGAGAGAGAAGATACTCATCCAGCTCATCGATATTTTCTGGGTGAATCGACATCAATGAAAACGGAATTGCTTTTGGTTGCTCTGTATCAAAAAAAAGCTGGATATCGGTAAAATTCCCCTGCGTTAGTATCTCTTTTGTATCTTCAATCAACGGCTTTAAAGCACTAACAAATGCCGTATGTTCAAAAGGTTTTGGCAAAGCTGCTTTAATAGATACCCCATCGAGCATATCCAATGCCATCTCGATATTTCCCGAAAGGAGTACAATCTGTAATCTTGATAGAAGCCCTTTTTCTTCCAACATTTCGATCAGTTCAAGCCCATCCATATTAGGCATAATGAGATCGAGGAAAACAATTCCCATCTTCTCCTCTTCCTCATACAGCATCGCCCATTCACTGATTTTTTCTAATCCATCTTTTCCATCCATCGCTTCGGTGACATTCAAGCAATTAAGATTTGAAAGCTGCTTTCGGATGATATTACGCATTGCCATACTGTCATCGATGATCAGTATCGGACCGTCATACACCAACGTTACCGAGTTCTCTTTGGAAGCAATCACATTCAATAAGGAGACGGCAATTTTTTCAAATTCATTTCCAGTAAACGGCTTTGTGATAGCCGTATCAATCCCCATATCTCGAATTTTTTTAGGGGAATACAGCGTTACTTCCGTCGACATTACAACAACATGAACACTATTACGCCACGGTACAGCCCTCAGCCATTCTAAAACCGCAAAACCGTCCATTACCGGCATATTGATATCTAAAAAAATACACCCGTACTCATACTGTTGCAGCAAGACAAGAGCTTCTTTGCCATCAACCGCTTCGTCGATTTGATCATAGCCATGTTTTAGCAGATAACGGGTAACAATTTTGCGAACGGTCAAACTGTCATCAACGATTAAAATTTTCATGACTGTCCCCTCTCTCTGGCTTAGGCTTCTGAATAACTGAGCCTCAGCCCGTCTTCACTCATCACAAATCCATGAATAGCAATTTTCCCCTCATGGACGAGGCGGTGATGCTTGGCGCACAGAGGAATGAGGTTGTAGCGGTGATTCATCCCATAGTGACCTATAGAACCGCCATCATCGGCGTTCGCTTGTGGGACGATATGGTGCACTTCATCAACCGCTTCATCGCACAACGCGCATTTGGTCAAAAAGAGTTTGTTGTTATAACGACTCTTTTTCTCCCGCTTCAACATCGAGGCTTCGTGAGTTTTGTCAGTAATCCGCCCCCGTATCTCATACGCCTTTTTCAAAAAGGTCTCATCCATGTGGAGTGATTTGGCAAACTCCAACCCGTACAGTGTCGATCCGCTTCCGCTTTTTAGTTTTCGATCATACACCAGTTTATCGCTTGCCTCGTCATAATAGACCCCCAGATGGAGCAATACGATCTCTTTCGCTTTTTGGATTTCCGCCAATGATGAGAGCTGATGCAGATGGGTAGCGAAGATAAACATACTCCCGATCTCCCGAAGCTTGAGAATCGCGCTCGCGACGATAGCGAGAGCCGATTCGGTTTCGGTGCCGTGACTGATCTCATCGCCTAAAATGAGAGTATTTTCGGTTGCACGATTGAAGATATTACGAAGTTCTAACATCTCCACCGCAAACGTCGAAAGTCCTTTGTAGAGATTGTCTTTGGAGACGATGCGCGTGAGGAGTTTATCGACGGGGGCAAATCGCATCAGTGCACACGGAACAAAAAATCCCCCCTGCGCCATCACAACCGAGAGTCCGATACTCTTCATCAACGAAGACTTACCGCTAGAGTTAATGCCGTACAGAAGCACCCCTTTGACATCCTCGCCGTTTTCAATCGTCGAATGTTCTTCATAGGTGTGCTGATCGAGCGAGCCTAAAAAGAGATCGTTCGGGATAAAAATACCGTTCTCTTCGCGCGATTCGATGAGAGGATGGCGAAGTCCCACTGTTTCGATGAACGCTTTGGGAGAGGAGACGATACTCGGACGGACATAACGGTACTGCTTGGCACACTTCGCACCGCTCAAACTCACATCGACGACAGCAAGAAACGAGATTAGATGCTCTATCGCGTGAGAAAATCGTTTCTCGATTGCTTCGAGCTGTTCACGGTATCGCTCTTTCACCTGTGCGACCATCCGCGATTTCGCCCCTGCATTTTCGATGGAGAGCTCATCGAGAAGTGTTGAAGAGAGTTTGACGGTTGTTTTGAGTTTACGGATCTGGAAATCGCGGAAAAAGTAGTGCTGATTGTCTAACGTAAAAAAGCTGTTATGGAGTGCTTCTTCGACACTCACATAACGGTTACGGGTCATGAGGAGATGATACCCCTCACTCTCCAACCATCCAACCTGTGCGTACGAACCGCCCGACTCGAAAAAGGTATCAATATGCTCGATAATACCATTTAATTTTAAGACGTTGTTACTTTGGAGCACTTCGAGGGCATCGATGGAGGGGTCAATCCCCTCATTAAAGAGGTTCTCATCCACTTGATCGCGTCGGAATTTGGCACATGATTCGATATTAAAGATACGACGAAGCTCCGAGGCACAATGGGCGCACTCCTGCGCACTCGATTTATCATACGCGATTTTGAGACGGTCGGCATCCTCAAACAACGATTCCGCCGCACTCAGCGACGCATAAAAGTACGCAAGTTCGAACGGGTGCAATTTACCGAGTTTTAAGCGGCGTAAAATCCGCTCCAAGTCGTACACCTCTTTGAGCTTAGTCTCAAATGGCGCGATATGTTCCCCCATCTTATCGATCAGATCGTATCGCTCTTCGAGGAGCTTTGCATCACAGATAGGATTCAAAAGCCGTTCGCGCAACAGCCGTTTCCCCATTGCCGTAGAGGTTTTATCGATGAGTTTGAGGAGTGTCATCTCATCCGAATCGCGTGAGATAATCCCCAACTGCTCCGCCGCATTGTTCCCCAGATACATATAGCGATTGGTTCCCAAAAACGTCGGACGATTCATCTTCTCGATAATCCCCGCATCGTGATCGATAATAACGTTTATGAGGATACAAAGCGATTCGGAGGCATAAGGGAACCGCTCCAAATCGAGATACTCGATAGGACTGAGGAGGGAACGTATTTGATAAATCCGCTCAAACAGTTCATTTTGGTAATCGATCCGCAGACGTTTCTCATTCATCGAAGTACAATGATGGTTTTTGATCTCCAGATAGCGGCTCACTTCGTCTCGGTCAATATCTCCTGCACAAAATGTCACCACCACCTCGGAGGTTTGATAGCTCTGCAACAGTGTAAACACTTCATCCAGCGCGTATGTTTTATCTTCGCGGGTTCCGTGGATTTCGTTGATAAGCGTTTTTCCCGTCCCCACATCGATCGCGGAGTAGCCGATAGAGTAAACGCCGTTATTTTGATCGATGAGCAGTGAAGCAATATAGTTCTCACTCGCTTCAGCGATGTAGTCGAAATTCGTCCCTGGAGAGATGATATTGGAGATATAGCGGCGGATATGGGGAACTTCCCCCTGCTGACGAACAAGGACGATGGTGTATTTTTTGGACTGAACGAGACGTGATAGATAGCGTTCAATGGAGACGGTAGGAACCCCTGCAAGGAGAGGGTTTTGGATCGAGTTTTCTAAAATAGTTTTATTTTTTCGGGTGAGTTGGATGTTCAGAAATTCGGCGACCTCTTTGGCCTTGCCAATCTTCATCTCTTCGTTGTTGACTTCGTAGACCTCGAAAAAAGAGCCTACTTCGATTATAACGAGGGCATCGGAACCGTACTTCGCCTCACACGCAGTTTGAAGTTCGAAATAGATTTCAGAGAGGAGCTTGCTTTTATCGCTTAATAGTGCCCCAATCTCTTCCGTACTCATCCTATCTCCGCCAATAAAAAGTATTTTATTATAACCCAATGGGGCTAAAAGCTCTCTATGTTTTCAAGCTCTCCTCATTGTAAATGGGAAGCGAAAAGAAAAATTTGCTCCCCTCCCCTACGACACTCTTAACCCAGATTTCACCGTTATGAATTTCAATAATCTTTTTCACCAGAGAGAGCCCAAGTCCTGTCCCTTTGATCGAATCGTTTTGATGCTCACGTATTTGGGTAAACGCCTCAAAAACGCTCTCTATTTTCTCTGCAGGGATACCGTGTCCGTGATCACTAACACAAAATACATCTCGATCTGTTTCATGGGTAAATGCAAAGGTAACCGTTTCATTATCTGGTGAAAATTTTATAGCATTACTCATCAGATTTATCAGCACTTGTTTAATGAGCTGACGATCGGCGTATACCTCTATCTCATCTTCGACTTCGGCTAAACATCTAATATTTTTTATTTCAGCCATAGGCTCGATCAATATATTTACCTCTTCTATCAAACCGCTTATAGAAAAAGTCGTTTTCTCCACATCCATCTTTCCCGCTTCGATTTTTGAAAAATCAAGGATCGTATTGACCAATGAGAGGAGATTTTTTCCGGAAATGTTAATTTTTTCCACGAACGATCGGATTGAATCGGGTGTATCCTTTTTGATCATTAATATTTGTGAAAATCCGATAATCGCATTCAACGGGGTACGCAGCTCATGGCTCATATTCGATAAAAAAGCATCCTTAGCACGATTCGCCTGTTGTGCTTGCTGCATCGCGATGATCGCTTCATTACGCGCCTCTTCATAATCGACAGTAGCGGTTTGTACTTTTTGTTGAAGCTGAATTTGATAGCTACGCAGAAGGCTCCGATAAAGGAAAAAAATCGGTAAAGCAGCAATAATGAGCAAAATCGCTTTTCCCATCGATCGAAACGCTTCCATGCGAGACATCTGTTCAATCGAATCAATTTCGATATCTACTCCGATAACGTACTGCACATTATTCGGAGTTGTATATCCTACAAATAGACTCCGAAAATTCCCCCAGCTATCAGTAACCTCTGCGGCTATCTCTCTTTGTTCCTTCATTGCTTTATCAATCGCAGGATCAGCATCATAAATATCATAAAAATAACTGAGATTTTTTCGGGTCCGAAGCTCCTCTTCCGTAGCACTACTAGAGGTAAAACGAAACGTCCCATTTTCGTCTTTTATAAGGGTATAGATATATTTAACCCCTTCAATATGGGCAAGTTCGCTAAGGGTTTGAACCAACTCCCAATATTCTGCCTCAGAGGGGGGAACACCCATTGTTTTATCATGAAACGTATCTCCGACAACACGGTGAGCTAAATGGACAGAACGAGAGAGGGAACCGTTAATGGTATCGTTAATTCGCTCTTTTTCAACTACAAAGCTATAATATCCATACCCCGCTAAAACAGCTAAAAAAAAACCGAATGCTATTATTAATCGACTGTAATTATTGTTCATTTACAACTTCGATTGCCGGAAGCGAAAAGAAAAATTTACTCCCTTCTCCTACAACACTCTCAACCCAAATTTCACCTTCATGCAGTTCAATAATCTTTTTAACGATTGATAGCCCTAATCCTGTCCCTTTCATAGCATCGTTTTGATGTTCACGTATTTGGGTAAACGGATCAAACAACGTTGCTATCTTATCTTTAGGAATCCCGTGTCCATGATCACAAATGATAAAAAGTTCTCTTGATGTTTCATGACGATGAACAAATGTCACACTTTCAGCGATAGGGGAAAATTTTATGGCATTACTCATCAGATTTATTAAAACTTGTTTAATGAGCTGACGATCGGCGCATATCTCTATCTCATCATCAACTTCGACTAAACAGGCAATCTTTTTTATGGCAGCCATTGGCTCTATCAACACATTTACCTCTTGAATCAAATCATTGATAGAAAAAGATGTTTTATCTACATCCATTTTTCCTGCTTCGATTTTTGAAAAGTCAAGAATGGTATTGACTAAAGAAAGGAGATTTTTTCCGGAAATATTAATTTTCTCCACGAACGATCTGATTGAATCGGGTGTATCCTTTTTCATCATCAATATTTGAGAAAATCCGATAATCGCATTCAACGGGGTACGAAGCTCATGGCTCATACTCGATAAAAAAGCATCCTTCGCACGATTTGCCTCTTGGGCTTGATGCATTGCAATGATCGCTTCGTCACGAGAAGCTCGAAGCTCTTCTTGTGCACGTAATGTTTTGTTTTGCTCTGTTAAAGAGGAATTTGCCTCTTCAAGCTCTTTAGAACTTACATCCAGTGTCCGCTCCAGCATTCGACGTTCTTTCTCTACATCCTCATAAAATGCGCTGATGCTCTCCAAAAATGGAGTTAATTCATCCACCAATTCTGGTTTTAAGAAACGTCGCATTTGACGAGTAAGAAGCCGATGATACACTTTATCACCCACCTTAGATCCTATTCGTAAATACTGACAAGAGTCATCGTCTGGTTGTGTAATGTACAGCGACTTTCCCCTTTTTCAGACAACTCACCGTACGAATAAAAGCCTGTGATAATTGCCTTATCCCCTAATGTTTCACGGATAATTTCCAACTCTTCTTCACACAGTTGTCCAAGAACCAAACGTCTTCCTACACAACTGACAGCAATCACTAAAAATTCATTCTCTTGATCGATTTTAGATACTTCAGCCGCTAATCCCGCATTCTCAATCAAAAGGTCCATATTGGTTTTAAGCAAGCGACATAAATACCCCTGCGGTAGATCTCCGGCAAATGTCATACTTTGAGCCGTTTCATCAATCGCCAAAAGCGTCCGTATCAAAGGGACAGAGTTGGTATCTTTACGGACACTCATCGGAAAACGCAATCCGCTGCCTGGAAGTTCTGCCGCAAACTCTCCCAAATAGCTTTTATAGAGTTCAAGTGCCGGTTTATTGTCGATGGTATACAAAACATTGGCTTCCGAACTGGTAATTACCCTCTCCGGTCCAAACTCTTCCCATCCAGCAAAACAACCGCTTTTCGCACGCAATGTCTCCCCGTAAAAACCGATAGCGGCAACCATGCCGGTCTGTGCAGCTCCTTGGGCGATAACATAGGTGGTTCCAAAACGAGTTCCATCCCCTGCCAAACCACCTGTAATCGTTATCCCCTCAGGCAGCACATCCGAAAGTCCACAGGCAAGATTACTCCCATTAACAGATAAGCCATCCGAGAGAATTAAAACATGTCGCAACGATTCATCCAATAATGTTTTCCCTAAATCGGCTCCCAAAACTGAGACATCACTGTAATCTGCCACTTGGAATGAAGCACAGCGAACAGAAGAGCGTTCAAAACTGATTGCTGTTACAACCGCATCTTGATCACTTATCACTGTGTCTGAAACACTTCCTGAGCTGCTCGCTCCTGCGATAACGGCATTCGGATAAAGAGTACGAAGTTCTGCAAACCACTCTGCACTTTGGCAGGCAATATGGTCAAAGAAAACAAGTACCAAATCTCGGTTTGCAGCCTCTACTGTATCATGAGCGCTCCATCCTGAAGTCTCATTCCATCTAATTTGTTCGGTTTTCATTTATTTCTCCTTTAAAATCGTTTTGTCAAATAATCACAGATCTCTTGAATGTTGGCTTTGTTAAATATCCCTTCAACACTTTCGGTATTGGGAAGATGAGCGATCAGTTTACTATCATCTTCAGCCGAGATGATAATAACAGGAATATGAATCTCATTTCGTTCCATAAACTGCAATACCTCTGAACTAATCCCATCAACCAAAAAGAAGTCAAGTACGATAATATCAAAACTCTCTTCTTCTAAAAGTTCTTTAGCTTTATTGACTGAGTTGGTCACAATAAGATGATAGAACTCTCCCAGTCGGTCAATCAACATTTTTTGGTATTCCGGAGCGTCCTCTACTACCAATGCCCGTTTTGCTTGATCATGCGATGAAACATATCGCTCAAGGGTATTTTGGGTTTGAGATACAGGGATAGTGAAATAAAAGGTGGAACCTTTGCCAGGTTCACTCTCGACCCATAAGCGTCCTCCATGTAAATCTTCGATAATCCGCTTGGAGATTGCCAACCCCAGTCCTGTCCCTTTTGAGGTTTTTTGAAACGGATTTTCTACCTGAGTAAATGGATCAAACAATGTTACGATATCTTTGGCTTCAATCCCGATACCGGTATCACTTACCCCGAAACGGTACACCCGTTTTTCGTCGTCAAAATCAACACTGACACGGACATCTCCCCCCTCAGGGGTGAACTTTATCGCATTACTTAAAAGATTGAGAAAAACTTGGTGTATCAGCTGTCGATCCAAATAAAGTCCCAAAGAAATCATCTCGGGGTATTGGAAAGAAATTGATTTTTTAGATGCCAACGGCTCTATAATCGTAGCAACATCACGTAATAAGCCGGCAATAATGGTTACATCAGGCTTAAAGGTCAATTTTCCTGCTTCAAGCTTTGCAAAATCGAGAATTGTATTAACCAACGTCAAAAGATTGTTTCCTGCAATGCCTATTTTTTCAATATAGGGCTTGAAATTTTGAGGCAAAGATTGATTCATCCCTAAAATTTGAGAAAATCCGATAATCGCATTCAGCGGTGTACGAAGTTCATGAGACATGTTCGCTAAAAACATATCCTTGGATTGACTAGCCCGCTCTACCTGATCAACAAGCTGTATTAAAGCATGTTCGCGTTCTCGATTATGGGAATTTTGACGAATAACTTCCAACAAAATTTTAATAATTTCGATCATAAAAATTTTGTTGGGAATCGGTTTGATAACTACTCCGACATTAATTCGTCTCCCCTTTAACATGATTTTTGAACTAATATCCATCGTCCTGTTATCCGGTAGCTCTTCATCTCCTATGTAGAGATCTTCGATACACCATCCCATAATTTCATCCAACTGAGTTCGAAGCTTTTCCTGTATATTTTCGAACACTTCTTCACTCTCTCGGCTTACTGTTCCCTCATGAACCGATTGTGTACATGCCTCCAAAAAGGTAATTCCCGAATGGATACCCATATACGATGTTGCCGATATTTCATCCAAAGGCTTCTCAATAAGTGCATAAAGTGCTGAAGAGGCATTTTCTATTTTTGTTAAAAGAAGATTGATTTGATCTTCATTTTTACCATCAAGTCCAATCAATTTTTTAACTGCGTCATGATAATCATGATGATGCCTTCGAACTTCTCCCAAATTGATTCCAAAACCTTCTAAGAATCTCTCTTTATCCGTCAATTCATCCATTAATCTTGTAAAAGAGCACTCCTCTTCACTACTAAATATAAAATGAGACCGCTCAAAATTATCCTCATTCTTTACATAGCTGTAAATTTTTTTCTGATTTTGCTTATGAATAGCGAGTGCCGTATATAGTTTATCAAAGAGATTAAGAACCTCATTCTCTTTTTTTAGCTCTTCGTGGTGTTGCGAATAGCGTTCAAAATAACTCTCATTCATGACCGTTTCAGAGATACGTAGCATTTTAAAAATAATCGCCATATCTTCACGAATCTGCGTATTCACTTCACTCAAATTAAAAATAATTTCATTGATGATGTTAAAGCCCCTGGAAACATGAACCGACTCGAGACCTATTGCGATATGTATCTCTCCAATTTGGCGAGTACGATCAAGAAGACGCTCATCAAAAGGGTGTATAAAAAGTGAACTCAAATATTCCGATTGCATCCGTATGAGCCTAGGGACATCGGATGAGGAGAGAATACTGTGATAAATCGGATCTTTTAGCAGATAGTGATTATACATCCGGTCATACACTAATGCCGAAAATGAGTGAATATAGTTACCCACTTTTTCCCGTTTTTGCATTTGATCTTCATCCAAAGCAAAAATAGCTTTTATCGAAGAGACATCAAGCGGTTGATACATTTAAACCTCTCCCTTTAGCAGATAAGGGTCCAGTACTAATTTCATCTCATCCATATCTATCGGCTTGGAGATATAGCTATTAAATCCATGCATCAAAAGTTTCTCTTTATCTCCGCTAATAGCAAATGCTGTGACACATATCATTGGAATCTTCAAACCCATATTTTTGATTTCTGATACCAATGCATATCCGTTCATTTGAGGCATATCAACATCACTCAGCAATAAATCAAACGATCCATTTTTTAACTTTTCGAGTGCTTCAACCCCGTTATTAACAATTTCCATACTTACTTCAGGATAAAGAATATCTATCATTCCTTGTATAACCATCTGGTTATACTCTTCATCTTCGGCTATTAAAATATGCATTCTTATTCCTTGGTTATTGTAGTTGGTCAATCAAATTCATAATCGATTGGTGTTCTTGTTCATCAGGAAAAGCGTCTCTTATCATTAAAAATTCTTCCAAATTATCAATAAATAGATCTACAAGGCGTGCATCAAAATGGGTATGAGACCCATCACGTAGGATATCGACCGTTTGCTGTACCGAAAACGCTTTTTTATAAACCCGTTCTGACGTCAATGCATCGAAAACATCAGCAATAGAGACAATACGGGCATAAATATGAATATCTTCTCCACTCAACCCTTTAGGATAACCGGTACCGTCTATTTTTTCATGATGCTGCAAGGCAATGATTTGTCCTGCTTTTAATACCGGATAATCCTCATCTGCATCAAGCATTTTTCCACCTAAAGTAGAATGCAGTTTCATAATCTCAAACTCTTCGGGGGTAAAACGACCCGGTTTGAGCAAAATCTGATCAGGTATCCCCACTTTACCAATATCATGCAACGGTGATGCATACAAAATGAGTTCAACTTCCTCTGGACTCATACCGTAAAGTTCAGCAAGTTTTGCGGAATAATGACTCATCCGTTTGATATGCATCCCCGTTTCCATATCGCGATATTCCGATGCCTTACCCAAACGCGCTGAAATCTCATATTCAGTCTTTTTGGCAAAATTCAGTGCCTCTTGGAGGGCAAAAGTTCGCTGTTGTACTTTCTCTTCGAGAAGACGGTTTACATCGGCTAAACTGTCCTGATATTCTTTAATCTTTGCATAATTAAGGGTACGTAACTTCAATTCCTCAACATCGATCGGCTTGCTCAAAAAATCACTAGCGCCTGAACGAAGAGCACGGTGCTTTTCTTCGGCATTGGCGGTTACAACAATGGTAGGGATTTGAGACCAAAGCGGATTTGATTTTAATTGAGAAAGGGTTTCAAATCCATCCATGACGGGCATTGCCAAATCTAAAAGAATCACATGATAATTGGGGTCTAAAAGGAGAAAATCGATTGCTTCTTGCCCATTTACGGCACGTTGTATCTGCACTTCGGGTATTTCCATAAATGCTAATTCGATCACATCAAGATTAAATTCTTGATCATCAACGGCAAGTACCTTAACTAAAGACATTTCCTTTTTTCCTTTCAGATTTTATAAGTAAACCCTACCCACCTGAGTCTACAGCGAATCGTTTTAAAGCAACATTAGTTTATAACAATCTTTTAGTATCCATTATAATTAAGAAAGGGACAGAAGTTATAAAAATAGTTGTTATAATTTATTAACTAATTGATTATAACACAGCATTGTCTAAAAACAAGAAAAAACTAACCAATAAGTAGCGTAAAGATAAAAAAATTCCCCATATCGATTTATGGGGAGAAAATGAAGATTATAAACGGGCGTAAGAGACGCTAATACAAGCGTTTAGGGCAGAGAGTTCTTTAAGTGTTTTATCGCTGACAGCCGAATCAACCATAATAACGGCTAATGCTTCACCGCTTTTATTGCGACCTAAACGGAAATCGGCGATATTAACATTATGAGCACCGAGCATGGTTCCCACTTGTCCGATAACACCCGGAACATCCGTATTTTTGAAAAGGATCATATTCCCTTTTGGTTCGATATCAACGCCAAACCCGTTAATATCGACAATACGTTGAACATCATCACCGAACATAGTCGTACTGATTTCAATAACATCTTTATCCGTAGTCAATTTTACGGTTACAAGATTTTTGTATACAGAACTTGCAGGAAGTTCTTCGGTTTCAATTTTGATACCACGCTCTTTTGCTACAAAATCAGCGTTTACGTAGTTGATTGTATCCCCTGAAATATCGGCGAGAGCGCCAACAGTAACAAAAGTTGCCAACGAGTTAACATATTCAGCAATATCACCGCGTCCACTGACTTTGATGGAAACGATCGGTGCTTTATTGATTTGAGATGCCAAGAATCCGATTTTCTGTCCCATCTCCAAAAACGGTTTAACAAATGCAGGGATTTTTGTCTCATCGATAGGCAGGTTCATCGCATGAGGATACGCGATCCCTTTTGCCGCTTCGATTGCTTGTTGTGCCGCTTCAAGAGCGATACCGAGCTGAGATTCAAACGTGTTTGCACCCAAGTGTGGAGAGACACAGATGTTATCCAAATCAAGAAGTTTGTGATCTGTTGCCGGTTCTTTGTTAAATACATCGATCCCCGCGAAACGGATTTTTCCTGATTTAAGCCCGTCATAAAGGGCGTCTTCATCGTACAAACCGCCGCGTGCACAGTTGATAAGCACCACACCGTCTTTCATTTTTTCGATTTCATCCGCACCGATCATTCCGACCGTCTCTTTGTTTTTCGGAGTATGAATAGTGATGATGTCACATGATAAAATATCGTCGAAATTAGTCGTGTATTTTACACCGACATCGGTTGCTTTGGACGGGTGAATATATGGGTCATACGCGATAACATCCATCTCAAATGCTTTAGAGCGGATACCGACACGGCTCCCGATGTTACCGAAACCGATTACACCGAGTTTTTTCCCTTTAAGCTCGTAACCGTACCATTTTTCACGTTTCCAGACACGTTGATTTTTTAAATGATCGTGAGAGTACGGGAACATACGCATACATGAGAGCATGTGAGTCATCGTGAGCTCAACCGCTGCAATGGTATTCGCAGTAGGGACATTCATAACAATAATCCCCTCTTTCGAACATCCCGGAATATCAACGTTATCAACACCGACACCGGCACGGACAATCGCTTTCATTTTCCCTTTTACCGCATTGATAAATTTATCATCAACATCGGTAGAACTACGGGTAATCGCTACATCCGCATCTTTTAAGACATCCAATAGAGCTGTTTTATCCATATCAGCGGCAAAAATCATCTCTATCTTGTCATCACGACGGAGAAGATTAAGACCCTCTTCATGAATATGATCACATACGACAATTTTAAATTTTTCCATTATTTTTCCTCAGTATAGGGCGACACCGTCGCCGTGATTTGGTAGGTTTTTAGTTTTGTTACAAGAGATTTCAGTTGAGATTGATCGGGAGAATCAACCGTAAGAATTTTTGTATCCTCTTCAGTTTGCATCACAAAAGGGAGCGCATTTTTTTTCAGTTCCTCTTTGCATTGCAAGAGTTCATCAGCACTCTTTGGTTTTATAACTAGGCGGTATAACTCCAACGCATCGCTCTTGCTACCCATATCGAGGTTTAGTGTCACCTCATTTACGGGGTAAAAATAATCATTGTCACTGGTATTAGCAAAATGACTGATCCAACTTCCGAGTTGCCCTTTGAGCCCTTCAGGAGCTGCTTTATTCTCAGTTTCGCTAGGTTGGATTTTTGGTGCCAAGGGGTTGATCTGCACCAAAAAGAGACCAATAAACAGTGCTACACAAAAGGCGATAAGGGGAATCAGCCAATAAGCAGCACGTCGCATTGAATTTATTTCAATTGGTCTTTAATCAAATCACCAAGGCTATGCGCATCGTTGTCATTGATCTCGTCTAACATTTTTTGATCATTAAGACGCTCTAATTTTTTCACTGAAAGACGGATACGGTCACGTTTAGCATCGATTACTAAAATAGCTGCTTCAATCGTTTGACCGATTTCAAGCTCTTCAGCGATGAGAGGATAAAGGTCTTCGTTACGGATAAGAGCATCTACGCCCCCTTCCAATGAAACGAATACACCGAAATCTTTAACATCACGAACGGTAGCTTTTACCACTTCATTCATTTTATGATTCGTTGCAAATTGATCGATCGGAGACTCTTCGAGTGATTTGCGGTTCAATGAAATTTTTTCATCATCACCATTGATTTTTGCAATTTTCACTTCGATCTCTTCGCCGACTTTGAGAGTCTCTTTACATTTAACATTTTTGTCCCATGAAAGATCTTGGTTATGCAATAAACCCTCTACTCCGCCAACTTTGACGAATGCACCGAAATCAGTCAATGACGTAACTGTTCCGGTAACAATATCACCCTCTTTGAATTTTTTGCTAAATTCTTCGAACGGTTTCGGTTGAAGACGTTTGTACGATACACGCAATTTGTGTGTTTTAGAGTTGATTTCGATAACTTCAACATCGATCTCTTGACCGACAGTAAGGTAATCTTTAGGGTGTTTAATGTTTTTATCCCAAGTAATTTCAGAGATATGAAGGAAACCTTCGATGTCATTTCCGAGATCAACAAAAATACCGTACGGTTCGATGTTGCTAACGGTAACAGTGATGGTATCACCCTCTTCCAACGCCTCTTCAACCTCTTGCCAAGGATCCGATTGAACCGCTTTGATCGAGAGAGATAAATGACGTTTGTCTTTATCGTATGAGATTGCTTTTACATTGACAATATCACCCTCTTTGTAGAGTTTTGATGGGTTAACCGGCCCTTTGTAGCTGATTTCATTGTAATGAACCAACCCGTCAATTCCACCGACATCAACGAACATTCCGTAACTGGTGATTTTTTTGACGGTACCTTGGATAACTTTATCCTCTTCCATCAACGCATCGATTACTTCTTTTTTACGCTTACGCTCATCATTGAAAAGCTTGCGACGAGAAACAACGATTGAAGCCTCAGCAGCGTCAACTTTTACCACTTGTGCTTTGATCGTTTTACCGACTACTTGGTCAGTCTCTTTGAACGCAGCAAGTGAGCGTGGAAGGAAGAAATGGACATCGTCCGCTTCCAAAAGGTAGCCCCCTTTGTTTTTCTTCGTCACCAATGCTTCGATAACGATGGATTCGAAATCTTCTTTGTGTGCATTGATAAATGCGAGCGTTTTCTCTTGCTCAAGCACTTTTTTGTACGAAATTTTTGGGCGCTCATTGTAGTGACCCATTACCATAACCATAATTTTATCGCCGACGTTGAACAAAAGTTTACCCTCTGCATCGCGGATTTCATCCAGTGGAAGGATCCCTTCGAGTTTCTCGCCAACGCCTACCAACGCGCGGTTGTCACTCTCTTGGATCTCTACTACTTCACCTTCTGTAATGCGTGTAGATTCTTGCTCTTTGAAAGATGCCTCTAACATCTCAGCAAAATTTTCTTCTTCGAACGATTCGTTATCGAAAGCCATGCCTATCCCTTGTAACTAAAAATTGGCTGATTATAGCGAAAAAATGCTTATTTTTTGATTTACAATTAATAAATATTAGATGCAATATTGAGTTTTAGTTTACTATAAACCAATCATTCATAAGGTCTGGCGTATTATAGGTTATTTTTTGTTTATTTTTATAACCGAATACCGCCTTACCTGCTTCTCTTACAATAGTATCTGCTGCTGCAGTATCCCATTCCATTGTTGGGGCAAGTCTGGGATAAATATCAGCACTACCTTCGGCTATCATACAAAACTTTAGAGAACTTCCTCTAGAGACACATTCAATTCTTTCGGTTGTTTTGGCAAGCTGATGAATATATTCTTCGGTCTCAGGATTCAGATGCGATTTGCTTGCTACTACACGTAAAAGTTTTTCAGGATGTTCATTGATATATAATGGAAGTTTTTTCCCGTCTTTGAAGGCCCCTTTACCTTGTACAGCCCAATACATATCATCCAATGCCGGAGCGTATACAACACCAAGCACGGGAGTATCTATATGAATAAGTGCAATATTGACTGTAAATTCACCATTTTTTTTGATAAATTCTTTGGTACCATCGAGCGGATCGACCATCCAAAAATACTCCCACTCTTTTCGTTCTTCAAAAGGAATTTCTTTACCTTCTTCAGAGAGGATTGGAAGTTTGACCGATAAAGCGTTTAGACCATCTGTAATTATGTCATTGGCTACTTTATCTGCTTTCGTTAAGGGACTATTATCATCTTTATAGATAACTTCAAACTCTTGTTGATAGATTTCAATAATAGCTTGACCGGCTTGTTCTGCAATGGTAATAATATCTCTAATATCAATCAGATCAACCATTCAAATATCCTTGATTTATGAGAGTATCAATAATGAGCTGAACCGATTCATCCACACTCATTACATCGGTTTTAATATGAATATCCGGATTCATAGGAGCTTCATATGGCGAATCGATACCCGTAAAGTTTTTGATCTCACCGCATCTTGCCTTTTGGTACAGTCCTTTGGGATCACGCTGTTCACATATCTCTATCGGAGCATCAATAAATACTTCGATAAATTCATTTTGATTGACAAGGTTACGGACAATTTGACGATCCGATTGAAAGGGTGAGATGAAAGCACTAATAACAATTAATCCCGCATCGGCAAACAGTTTGCTGACTTCACCGATACGACGGATGTTTTCAACGCGATCGCTATCACTAAATCCTAAATCCTTGTTCAGAGCGTGACGAACATTATCCCCATCGAGAAGATAGGTATGTTTTCCCATCTCATAAAGTTTGTTTTCGAGGGCATTGGCAATCGTCGATTTTCCACTCCCGCTAAGCCCTGTGAACCAAAGTATGCAGGGGCGCTGTTGTTTGATGAATGAGCGATCTTCTTTGGTAATGTGATGATCATGCCAGAGTATGTTATTGGTATTCATATTAGAGCTTTATGTAGTGTTTTTTTAGGTAGTGGATGATGGTTTCAGCTGCTTCTTCCGGACTGGTTAATTCGGTCTCGATAATGATCTCTGCATGCTGTGGTTCTTCATAAACATCGTTGATTCCAGAGAAATTTTGAAGTTCTCCATTGAGTGCTTTGGCGTAAACGCCCTTATAATCTCTAGTTTTACAGGTTTCAATATCAGCTTTGACATAGACTACGACATTGTTTTTGACCATCTCACGGATTGCTTTGCGCGATTCACGGTAAGGGGAGACAAATGAGGCTATTGTAGAAATCGAATTGTTTTGTAATGTTTTGATCAAATGGCCGATTCGGTGCATATGTCGGTTCCGATCTTCACGGCTGTAACCAATGTCAGGGATAACATCACGAATATCTTTGGAGTCGATACGCTCTAGAGGAATATCGTATTTTTGAAGCTTCTCATAAACCAGATTTGCAATGGTAGTTTTACCTGAGAGCGGTAATCCCGTAAACCAGAGATTGAACGGCTCGATCTTTTTTTTGCCCCATCGTACTCTCTGCCACAGTTTTTCATGCACATAATAGAGAGCTACTTTTGAGATGGTTTCAACCACTCCTGCAGCAATTGCCAGGTCCAGTCGTTTGAAGAAGATATAGACGATTACAACTGTAGTGGCCGTTGCGAAAAAGCGCCAACTAAATCCTTTGGCAACGGTACGAATATTGGTCTCTTTATACATCAGATTGCTTTGCATCCCCATTCAGGATAATGTTGACGGATATAGGCATTGAGATCTATCTCATCTTGTGTGTAATGGCGATGATTAGCCGAGATATTTTCACTCTCTCGTCGGCTTACATCGACAATCATACCGGCTGCTACGGTATTGTTGGTAAGGCGATCAATCACGATAAAACTACCGGTAGAGCGATTAGAATGGTAGGGATCAACTGCTATCGGTCGGTTTAGTACTAGTTTACAAGAGCCGATATCATTAAGTGTCAGTTCTTGGGTTTGATGTTTTTCATAGGTATTAATATCAACTTTGTAATTGATATGCTCAAAGGTCCCATTAACGGTAGCAGTTGATGATTTTATACTATAGGTATGATGTAACGCCATCGGTGTTTCATCCATCCATACCATCATTACTTTGAGGCTATTGGAAACTCTCGGTAGATGATCAGTATGAACGATCATATCACCCCGGCTGATATCGATTTCATCCTCTGTCGTTAATGTTACCGCCATAGGTGAATAGGCTTCATCGATACACTTAGTTATGACATCATCTGAAATTCCGATTGAGGGGGGGATAATGGATTTAATGCGGGTCGATTTTCCGGAAGGGAGGATGGTAATCTCATCCCCTACCTTAATACTGCCCGATGCGATTGTTCCGCAATAGCCTCTGAAATCAAGGTTAGGACGGTTTACATACTGTACCGGAAAGCGAAATGGCAATGAAGTGTCATATTTACTGGAGAGTTCAACGGTGTTTAGCAACTCCATAAGCGCTTTACCGCTATACCACGGCATGGAGGAACTTGGATTAACGACGTTATCACCTCTCAGTGCTGATAGCGGTAGATAGGTGATAGTTATCTCTTCATGGTTAGGAAGAGTATCGATCATTGCTTCGTATTGGAGTTGGATGCTCTCAAAGGTATCTTGCGAATACGCTAGTAAATCCATTTTATTGATAGCGACAATGAGGTGTTTAATCCCTAGAAGCGAAACGATATAAGAGTGTCGGCGGGTTTGGGTTTGAACGCCGTATCGTGCATCGATGAGGATAATCGCTAAATCGGCTGTTGATGCACCCGTCGCCATGTTACGGGTATATTGTTCATGTCCCGGAGTGTCAGCGATAATGAATTTACGTTTGTCGGTTGAGAAATAGCGATACGCTACATCAATGGTAATCCCCTGCTCTCTCTCACTTTGCAATCCGTCCACTAGAAGTGCTAAATCAAATTCACCGCTTTGAGTTCCCATTTTTTTAGAGTCTTGTTCGATGGATGAGAGTTGATCTTCAAAGATCATTTTTGAATCGTATAACAAGCGTCCGATCAAAGTACTTTTTCCATCATCAACACTACCGCAGGTAATGAACCTCAATAGACCTTTATTCTCATGGACTTTTAGGTAACTTTCGATGTCAGTTGCGATCAATTCATCTTGATGTGCCATCAGAAATACCCCTCAATCTTTTTCTTCTCCATAGAAGCAGATGAATCGCTGTCGATCAAGCGACCTTGACGTTCGGACGTTGTGGTAAGTAGCATCTCTTGGATTATGTCAGGCAATGTTGTCGCCATGGATTCTACAGCACCAGTGAGCGGATAACACCCCAGTGTTCGAAATCGCACCATTTCTTTTTTAGCATTACGGCGTAGTTCTTCGGGCATACGATCATCATCAACCATGATCTTTGTTCCACCCATCTCTACCACCTCACGCTCTGCTGCGAAATACAATGAGGGGATTGGGATTTGTTCCATATAAATGTATTGCCAGATATCCAGCTCTGTCCAGTTGGAGAGGGGAAATACCCGTATACTTTCGTCTTTTCGATACCGACCATTGTAGAGATTCCACAACTCTGGACGTTGGTTCTTTGGATCCCATCGGTGGTGGTGATCTCGGAAGGAGTAAATCCGCTCTTTGGCTCTGCTTTTCTCTTCATCACGGCGTGCTCCGCCGAATACGGCGTCAAACTTATAAAGCTCTAGCATCTGCTTAAGCCCTTCGGTTTTCATAATATCGGTGTGGAGCGCTGAACCGTGTTTAAAGGGGCTGATATTCATCTCTGCACCTTTAGGGTTGATATGGACGATAAGATCCATTCCCACCTCTTTAGCCCGTCGGTCACGAAATTCGATCATCTCACGGAATTTCCACATGGTATCTACGTGCACAAGAGGAAATGGGGGCGGAGCAGGATAAAAAGCTTTTTGTGCCAAATGAAGCATGACTGAGGAATCTTTTCCTATACTGTAAAGCATCGCAGGATTATCGAATTCCGCAACGACTTCACGCATTATGTGGATAGATTCGGCTTCGAGAGCTTTGAGGTGAGTCATTTTTACACTTCTCCTTTATGACTTTCTCGCCACGATGGTGTGCAATTCCCACCGCATCCCGACTTTACCATCAGGAAATTCATCAATTCCAAGATATTCGATAATTGCATCTACTGTTTGTTTGCTACTTACCTTTTTGATGTCAAAGAGAGTATTGCAAAATATTCCCATAGAGAGAATATCATCAAAAATCCAATAAAAAGATTCAATCGTATCGGAGATAATGGAAAAACCACTTTTTTTAAGTTCGGATGCGGTTTGCGAATGGAGAAAAATCCCCTGATGACCGGTCGTGTTATTGGAACCGACATAGTTGTCCAGAAATTTTGCAACTTTTGAGTCTTCGCGAACATCGGAAAGAACCAATGTTCCCGTTTTTCCAAGTACCCTAAAAAATTCATTGAACAATTCTGTTTTATCCTCCAGATGATGCACACCTGCGATGGAGAACAATACATCGGCTCCATTCTCCTCAAACGGCAACGGCAACAAAGAGTTAGAAGCTATATCATTATTTTGTCGATAAAATGTATCACAAGGTTCGTGTGGAAAATAGATGATTCCATCCGGTAAAAAGGATCGAAGATACTCCCCTCCGGCGGGAACATCTATCACCTTCATCCCGTTGGTTAGATTCACTTTTTCAATCGCTTGAAGAAATTCCTGATCTCTAGCAGATGGATTTAAGCGCATCGCACGGTCGTATTCCCCTCCCCGAAGGGTAAAAAGGTCGGTATAACTCTGTGAATTCATGAACGTCCTCTAACAAGGTTCCCAAATGCTTTATGAACCGCTTCATTGGCATTTTTTAGATACTCTTCATCGTGATCGGCATAAGGACGCATACACACATTAGCTTCAAAAAGGACTACTTTTCCATCGTCCGATAGAGCGCAGTCGATACCAAAATAATCAAGTTGAAGATGATTGTACACATGAGCGCAAAACGCTTTCAATATAGGTGGAGGGTTTTCCAAAAAGCTTTTTTCTTCTTCTTGATAGCTCTTTTGAGACATTAAACTGCTCCGACTTTGCGAATGGATCATCCACGATTCAGAAACGATTTTATGTCTGGGATAAGGGACTCCGTCAATAATAAAAAATCGCATCTTACGGTATAAACCATCCGAGTTTTGGCAATCGATAAATTCCGTCATGAAATATTGAGCTTTACCGTCCATCGGATACCCTGTAAATGGAGCCGTTTTGTAATCATCTATCCGTATCAGCCCTTCTCCTCCATGGGAAACAACCGGTCGGAACAAAAAACTGCTCCCGCCGAATACCTCGACAGCGGTTTTTAGAATGTCGTTTGAATCGTATGGAGTAATGCGGAGTGTTTTCGGAATCACGAAATCTTCACTTGAGGGTAATTCTTGGGATAAACGATCCCGGGATGTTTTGTGTATCAATTCAGGGCGATTGATGAATGGTACACCTAAAGAGATAGTGTTTAAAAGCGATAACGATTTGGTATGGATCTCAGGATCACAAATCATGTTCACGATAACATCGGGACGTTGTTTGAGATCAAACTGCTCCGGATATCTCTCTCCTCCGATGTAAAGCGTTTTTTCGTAACACCCCTCTACCTTATACTTTTCTAAAAATGAGCTGTTTCCATCAAACAAGAGGGCAAATTGCTGAAAAAAACCGTCATTATAGACAACATTAGCACGGTTATCATCTGGGATACCAATAATTTTCAACACTTGTAACGGTTTAGGTTGATCAAATATACCCATAGGGGTGTCAAATCGGACTTCCCATATCCCTAAGCCTCGTGAACTCTTGCCATAATAAGTATATCCCCGTCTGCTCATGTAGTCGGTCGTCTCTGAGAGTTTGGCAAGTTTTACGTTTTCAAGTTCCAGTGCAATCCCCTGATACTGTTCTGAAAACCGTTGTTTCAGCTCGGTATAGTTCAACTGCATTATCTGCGTTCGACGACGGTTACTTCCGCGACTTGTTTCTTGAATGAACATCCGAAGAAAAAACCACGGTTTCTCACCCGCGTTTAGAAGAGCGGGATAAATTGTACTCACCCCAACGACTTGACCCTCTGAGAGGATCAGCACCGAAACTTGATTTACCCTGTTTTGAGCTTCTTGGAGGGATAAAACCCCTGCAGATACCCACATATGGATAACCCCGTTTTTTTGCTCTTCGGTGAGATTCTGGTAAACAAATTGAATTTCCATCATTTTTTCTTTTTGACTTTCAATTCTTTTGCTATGATTGCCAGCGCATTTTTGGCTTTTAGATGCTCAGGGTTCAGTTCGAGTATTTTTTCGTAATTGACTTTTGCCATTTTTAAATCACCCCGTTTGTAATAAACGTATCCGAGCGAATCGTAGGCTTCGAGAATGGACGCATCTTTATCGATCACATCATGGAGTACTTCGAGCGCTTCGTCAAATCGATCCAAATCCCCTAATGCTACCGCCATATTAAACGTTGCAGGTAGATAATCGCTTTGAATAGCAAGCGCTTTTTTGAACTCTTCAATCGCCTCTTCTTTTTTGTTTTCGTTGAAAAAATCATTCCCTTTTTCGAAATACGGTGCTGCCCGCTCAATTGCCGTTTCCGCCATTTTAACCTGTTCAATATCTTCGGGAGCGATCATGTAGTTCCCTTTTGATAGATCATGATCAAATCCGTAAATATCCATATGACGATGAGGCAAGACGCTCACGGCAAACACTTCATCGATTCCATCGGTAAATTCAATGAACGAAACGATTTGACCTGTCTTGATATTGACCACCCAAACACCCGCAACCCGTTTAGGAAGTTTCGTAATCGGCAACCCGCTAAATGTTACACTTTCGCGGACTTTGGAGAGACCGATAAACGCCAAATCTCCCACCATCTGCAATCCTCGAGTAAACCCCGGCAAAGCTGTCACCTCAATCACTTTTTTCTTTTTAAAATCGTAATACGAAAGCGAGCCTTTACCCGATTCGAGGAGCCAGAGTTTATCCTGATGCCAGCGTGGAGAATGGGGCATCGATAGACCTTTGGCTAAAACCGTGTTCGTGGTAATATCCATCAATATCCCCCCATCGGCTTTGGTCGCTCTCCACCCTAACGGTTCGTCGCTTGTCCCCAATGCCGTCACGTAACGCGGTTCTCCATCGCGGGTGCAAAAACCGTTTAGATGACATTTATCGATCGGCTGAAGGAGAGAAATAAAAGGGGGGGTCCATATAGGCTTAAAACTGCTGTTGCCGTTATCGATACAAAGACACGAAAACTTAGTGTTTACAAAATAGAGTTGATCTTTGCAAAATTCCATCTCATGGATATCGATATCGGCGGTAAAATGGATGTTTTGCGGGAGATAACACGCATCATAGCTCCCCTGCGGCTCGATTTTCGAAGCAGCCCCTGCGTAGTTTGCAAACTGCCAAATCCCATGCCCCAAACCTGCCCAAAGTTTCCCCTGATGGGTCACCATCCCCATAGGTCTTGGAAACTCTTTGTAACGTAGGTCGAGTTTGCCCTGATCAGCACCGATCACCATAATTTTCCCCGCCTGATAGGTACTCATCAGGATCGTTACACCCATCTGTTCCAACAAAGAGACCAAATTAACTGAATAGTTGAAATCGATTTTAGAACTCTGATTAGGTTGTTTTTTCATAGATATATCCCTTTTTTTGATTATTTTTCTCTATCATTTATCTGAACGATCCATTCTCTCCATCTCTCAATCCACCCATCGCTATGAGTGCACTCCTCGCATATCACGTTACGGAGTCGATTTGGTTTTGAGACCCTTTTGGAATAGCTTTGAAACATATCGATTGGAACAACGGTATCTTTACCCCCCACAAAATGGGTTTGAGGTATGTTTGATACCGCATCGGCTTTATCAGCGGGATTCAACGATCCCTCTAACGGCGAAAGAGCATGGTAAGCAACCCATCCATCGGTATCGAGATTTCCCGCAACCGTGATGATATGACGAACATCATGACGCCCCTCTGCACTCAACACTGCAATCGCCCCGCCTCCTGAATAACCGATTATATCAAATTGTTCTATGCCATTGCTCTTTTTGATTTGATTCAACGCATCTTGGTAGCTATCGATGATCTCCCGACTAAAACGGCGTGAACCCCAATACTCGCTATGACATTTTGAATCATTCGTGTATTGACAGGGTCGGGCAATATAAACTTTACATCGAGTTGGATCAGCCGCCATAAGTTTAGCCGCCAGAGGATTGATCGGGGTTGGATTATCTGAGAGTTTCGAGCGTGTTTTCCATGCGAAACCATCTCCCTCGATATAGACTCGCATACTTTTATCTTCACAACGTGAAAAATCTTGTAACGAGTACAACGAAAAATAGGGAGTCTGAATCGTATCGGATTTCCAGTGATACTGTGATGAAAGAGACGACAACTTTTGTTGCCTCTCTCGTAGAGAAGGGACTGCAGAACACCCAGAAAATAAGAGCATAAAGATAAGGGTGAAAGCAGTGTTATAGGACAAATGCTCTCCTTTCTCATCAAATTAACTAATTATTACGTATTAAGATCGCATTCATATCGCAAAATTATAAAAAATGATACTTCTATAATCCTGCGACTAAAATAAGCGAATGTGGATTATTGCCGTTGGATACAAAGCTCAAACCCTTTCCTCCGATATAGGAATCCTGAATCTTAAGCCCGAATGAGCGAAATTCTTGCTCTGCCTCATCCACCGTGCGATAGGGGAGATTTTGACGGCTCATCATCGTATAGTAATCCACCAAATCATCTCTTCTAAAATACGTATTCTCTTTTGTATCTACACGCTCAAAAGCGGTTTGTGTTTTTTGCTCGATCCATACACCGATATCATCAGGGCTATTATCCTCTGTTTTGTTGCGCATACTGATGAGGAGCTTCCCACCCCTATCCAGCCATAGGGCAAAATTTCTCAACAATCTTCCCCTCCCCTCATCGTCGAAAAACGGAAGCAACGAATGGCAAACGATCAAATCGTACTTTTTTTCCGGTACAAAGGTGAGCAAATCATTGTGTATAATCGTAATATCAGAGCTATCGGCTACAGCAGTGATCGAACACTCCAGCGGGGTCATACATCGATCGACGATGTCGATATAAGCACCAGTGATATCGGTCGCAAAAAGCATGTTCAAAATCCCGCTATCGGCACATCCTGCGATTAAAATATTCATATTGTTTCGGTTAGAAAACTGCTGATTGATGCATTGGACATAGATATCTTTATCCGAATCGATACCCCCGACGAGGGCGTTGGCACGTAAAATAGGCCAGGACACGTGATATCCTCTACACTTATCGCAACAATGTCGATGGGCGGTTTTTACCTGTAACGATGCCAATTTTTGGAGTGAATACACTATCTTATTCATCATCTCTCATCTCCTTGGTATGACGTGGCTATTTTTTGGAGTATCGATCCTTCACCCTGCTCGTGTTCAACTGAAATGACCTCGACATGCTCGGCATGCTCGAAAAAACGTGCGGATAAACCTCCGAAATCGTCTGAAACGATGAGCCAATCGCATCGGCTAAACGGCAAGCCCTCTATAAGTTCATGAGGGGATTGAACGCGACATAGAAGCGCTTCTACCTCTTTGGTATTGAGCAGTGCTTTGGCCCCCTCATAAAACGTAATGTTCTTCGCAGTAACCCTTTCGCCGATCATGATTGTCTCGTTTTCGTATACCCCTACCATTTTAAAAATTTGGGTAAACAATGTTTGAAGCTTCTCAAAGACGTTCTCTTCGCTCCCAAACAGTAAAACAATCGGAATTCTCCCCCCATGCAAAACCAAATGAGAGAGGATCTCTTGATAGATCGCAGGGGTATCGCTGTTACCGATTTGAGGCTGAGCGTTAATTTCACAAATCGCGCATACGAACTCTAAATAAGAGCGTGAGATATCCTCAATCAGTAAATCGACACCCGCAATATCGAGCCTAAGGGCATCGACAGCACGGATCGCTAATGCGAGGTTATCGGGATGAATGTCACACGGCTCTACCAGATAGGTCAACCCTCCCGTGTACGCATTCGCTTTTCGCCGAAGAGGGATAAATTCATTTTTATCCGGAATCGTCGTTTGATTTTTTCCGTATTGTCGGAGCAGATCGCACGCCTCTTCATCCAGCTGTAAAACCATCTTCCCTTTTTCTTTGCTTCGGCGTTTGATTTGGGGATGATTTTGAGCCTCTTCTACCAACTCGGTGATATTTTTGATCCCATCTCCCATCACTCCGCCAGGGGTGCGTAAGATCGTTTTAATCACTCTCCCCTCAAAAACCGTTAGACGATAATCTTTTCCAAAAATATGTTGTTCTATCACCAGATTTTTCGAAAACTCCGCGCTCATGTTAAACGCTTTTCTGAGACTTTGAGGATCTTCCAACCCCGCGAAAACTCCCGTCCCACCCTCTAAATCATAAGGTTTGATAACGACAGGATATCCGATCTCTTGTGCCGATCTGAGTGCCGAATCGATATCGGTAACGACCCTTTGGTTCGGTACAGGCAAACCGCACGATCGAAGCACTCGGTTCGTCCGAAATTTGTTTCCGGCGATCGTGACTCCGAGCATACCACTGTGATCGCTCATCGTACTCTCTAAAAGGCGTGAATGTACCCCTTGCCCGAAAATAGAGATATTTTCTGAATAGAGATCAAACGGTATCTTCAGCGCATGAGCCGCATCGAAAAAACGGATGGCATTGATCCCCTGATGGGCGTATTTTTTGCTCTCTTCGATCACTTTTCGATACTCTTGATCCAAATCATCGCTCGTTTTCGTGTTATTGAGTATCCCATGGATGAGTGTTAAAAGATAGACTAGGATTTTTTGCATCGGTCCAAGATGGACATAGGCGAATGTAACACCGATACGATATCGATTCTCATCGATTTTTTCACAATGGAGAAATCTTCCCCCTTGATAAATCGGTATTTTGCACTCTTTTTGGATGGATTGGAGCATTCGGATAATCCACTCTATCACCGCTTCTCCATTGGACCAATACCCCATATCGGAACACTCGATACCCAAGCGCTCATGACAATAAGCTTGAATCGCACTGCAATCGATCGGGAACAGAGCACTCAGATTCATCGTAAAATAGACACTGGAGTGTTCCATTCCAAAAACATACCCTTTGTAGAGTTTGGTATCTTTGGAATCAACACTTAGTGAAAAAATAGGGCTATTGTTTATGTTCATTAGAGGGTATGGTTATTCCCCCGTGAGGGAGAATATCTTTCTTAGAATTTCCAGACGTATTTGGCAGAGAGGACATGGTTGTCGAAACTGCTTCCTTGACCTTGGTAATTATACATGAAATTAATGTCACCCCCGAGGATGTTTGCTGTTTCATATCCTAAACCGATATCGTACTGCCATCCGCCGTTATCGATTCCATCCGTTGTGAAATCTACACCTGCGGCTCCTTGGTACGATGCCGTTACCGTTTGGCTGTCATGGTGCCAGTCGTATCCGAGTCGGATATCGGCGATGAGTTTCGATTCTTTATTCATTCGGTACTCTCCGATCATCCCTGCTCCGGTGATGAATTGGGTCGAGGTAAATTTCTCTACTTCGAGGTTCATTGTGCCCGCTCCGCTCTCTGAATACGATGGGTTGCTGTAGTGGCGGTAGGTAGCCTCTACGCGTGGGCGAAGCACGATCTCTTTGTTAAGTGCGTAGGTTTGCATTAGTTTGAGATCCAATGATGCTGTTTTCGCTGTAAAATCCGCTGTAGCAACATCGTAGGTAGGGATAACCACACGCTCAGACTCGGTTTTCTGCAATGAATACCCTACTTGGAACAAGAAATCGGTATTCGTATTGATCGGCATATTTCCATAGACCAATGCTGTGTATACTTTAACATCGCTGCTTTGTGCCATTCCGTTTACATCTACATCAGCATCGGTGTAGAAGAATGCCGCACCGAGGCGTTGCTTCGGTGCTACTTCTGCATCGTAACCCATTCCGAATCCGTATGCTTTTACTTCGAACCCGTTCATTCCGTCTTTGTTATCTTGAGAACCTCGGCTTCCGAATGGTTTGATCCAGAGGTTTTGATCACGTAGTGCGATATCCCCTGAGTTCATCCCTGTTCCCATAGTCGTATTCTGGCGCATCTCTACGATCCCTTGAACCCCGTTCATGATCTGTGTTGTCGTCCCTACTGCCGCCGTCGCCACTACTGGTGTTGTGGACTCTACTGCCGCTGCCACTTCTTCAGCTGTCCCCAGTCCCCCTAGAGCACTGAAATATGCTGTCATCTCCGCAGGTACTCCCGCGTCTTGGATCGATTGCAATGCGCTCGCAGCTGATTGGGCATTCGTCGTTCCGCCTCCCGCTACCGTTGAGGCTACGATATTGTCCTCTGATGCAGCTACGATGTTGAGATCGATCGTCTCTCCATCTTCTACGTATTCAAATGCCAATAGTTCAGAATTATCGGTAACGTTTAACGTTCCGTTGATTGTTAAGCTATTGCTTGCACTCACAACATCTTCTAAGGTTGTCCCTTGGATAAGCGCTACATTAGTAGAAGCCGCCAGTACATTAACACTAATCGTACTTCCATCTTCAAACGTAGCATCAGTAGTTGCAAGTTGCGAGTGGGTTGTCGTCGTTCCATCGGTTAAAAGTCCGATAGTTAAAGTTCCGCTATTGACAAAAGTACCTACAAAAGCATCATGATCCGCATCACCATTAGCATCATGTGGCAAAGAGATGGTTCCTGCATTGGTAAGGGTTGAGTAGTTAGAGAGATGAATATTTCCATCAAGCTCCCCTGTAGAGGTGTTGGTCACATTGAGCGCTGTTTGACTGGTTCCATAAAGAGCTAATCCATCCGAACTCGCTTCATCATTTACCGTAACGGTGATAGTTCCGCTGTTGGTGATATTGAATTGACTAGGAGTACTATAATTCTCAGTCGACCCAACATAGATACCTTTAGATACATAACCTGTACCCGCATTGACCGTGATGGTGCCGCTATTGGTAATCGAAGCTAAAGGATTATATGGACTAGTAGTATCCAAATACATACCACCAACTTTGATACCAACAGCTTCATTTACTGCATCTACTTCGATACTGTCGCTATTGAGCACAGAAGTGCTGTCGTGCATCGAAGAAACGTTGATACCAAACCCATCTTCACCAGAGGTTATAGAGATAGTCCCTGCATTGGTAATACTAGAACTAGCATACATATCACTATCCACTCGGATACCAAATAGATCTGTGCTAGTGTCGTTTGTAAGAGAGATAAGACCATCCGCGGTGTTTACAACCTGTGATGCAGCATTCATGTTAGCTTGTATATCTATACCAATATTATAAGTTGAGCTTCCACCCGTAATATTCGCAGTTATCGTTCCAGAGTTGGTGATGATCGCTTCTCTTGTAGCACTGTCTGATAAAACTGTACTGATGTCCATCCCTGAAATCCATCCCATAACACCATCAAGATTGATCGTCCCAGAGTTAGTCACCTGTAAACCTGTTGCCACACCGCCAAAACCAATGCGAATACCTCTGCCGTCATCACTATTTGAAATAAGATTGATATCACCATCATTGATAACCGTAGTATCGATTCCACTCATACTTGCAAGATTGAAACCGCTAGCTAGAGCAGAATTTGTCGATTCTATGGTCATAGTACCTGTGTTGCTTAGGGTAGTTCCTGACACAGAACCTTGTGTAGCAATACCAGTTGCAATCCCATAACTCGTGACATTTAAAGTGCCGCTGTTGGTAACACTAGAGCTTGTCACCGAAGTTAGTGCTATGCCCGTAGCAGCATCGGCAACCGAACTAGCATTTATAATACCCGCATTTTCAATCGTACTCGTTCCAATAGCACTGGTAACCTTAATAGCAAATGCAGCACCAACACTAGTAACATCTATCGTTGCACCCTCTGCATTTAAGATGCCTGAATCTGTCAAGGTAAATAATTTTAAACCACTAGCTTCAATATTAGATGAAGAGACACTAATAGTACCCGCATTTTCAATCCCACTGTTTGTAATAGCACCGGTACTTTCAATACCAAATGCACCAACTGTACTCGTACTATTAGCATCGATAGTTCCATTGTTAGTGATATCTGCTCCATTTAAAGCAACCCCACCAAATTTTATCCCTATGGCATATCTAGAACTACTATCGGCTTCAAGGGTACCATTATTGGTAATAGTACCGCTAAGAGGATTTGCTCCCCCCATAACTCCTTGAAAAAAACCAAGAGCAACTGCTTTTTTAGTTCCTGTATCGGTCGTAGAACTTACGGTTACCCCAGAATCAATAGTGATACTTGCATCATTAAAATCAGCAATCTCTATCGTAGAATCATCATCGCCTGCAGGATTGGTAGCGGAAATACTATGACCTATTTGGATAATGGTATTATGATCCATATTGTCAATAAAGACATTACTACCCGTTAGATTGGTAATTGCCGTTGTGACGGCGGTTACATCATCAGCATTAATCGAATTGGTACCGCTAGTTAAGTTTTGTGCATTGGCATCACCTACTATCGCACTTGAGCTTACCAATAAAGCTGAAACCACTAGGGAAATCTTCCCACCTTTGAGAATCCGAAACCGTGAAGAGTAATCTGGGGTATACTTCATCATTCATCCTTTGAGAGTATTTGATGAAGTATTATAGAGTTTCAATATCGCATCCATATCGCACCTAAAAATTTATTTTGCGATATTGTTTATGTTCATTAGAGGGTATGGTTATTCCCCCGTGAGGGAGAATATCTTTCTTAGAATTTCCAGACGTATTTGGCAGAGAGGACATGGTTGTCGAAACTGCTTCCTTGACCTTGGTAATTATACATGAAATTAATGTCACCCCCGAGGATGTTTGCTGTTTCATATCCTAAACCGATATCGTACTGCCATCCGCCGTTATCGATTCCATCCGTTGTGAAATCTACACCTGCGGCTCCTTGGTACGATGCCGTTACCGTTTGGCTGTCATGGTGCCAGTCGTATCCGAGTCGGATATCGGCGATGAGTTTCGATTCTTTATTCATTCGGTACTCTCCGATCATCCCTGCTCCGGTGATGAATTGGGTCGAGGTAAATTTCTCTACTTCGAGGTTCATTGTGCCCGCTCCGCTCTCTGAATACGATGGGTTGCTGTAGTGGCGGTAGGTAGCCTCTACGCGTGGGCGAAGCACGATCTCTTTGTTAAGTGCGTAGGTTTGCATTAGTTTGAGATCCAATGATGCTGTTTTCGCTGTAAAATCCGCTGTAGCAACATCGTAGGTAGGGATAACCACACGCTCAGACTCGGTTTTCTGCAATGAATACCCTACTTGGAACAAGAAATCGGTATTCGTATTGATCGGCATATTTCCATAGACCAATGCTGTGTATACTTTAACATCGCTGCTTTGTGCCATTCCGTTTACATCTACATCAGCATCGGTGTAGAAGAATGCCGCACCGAGGCGTTGCTTCGGTGCTACTTCTGCATCGTAACCCATTCCGAATCCGTATGCTTTTACTTCGAACCCGTTCATTCCGTCTTTGTTATCTTGAGAACCTCGGCTTCCGAATGGTTTGATCCAGAGGTTTTGATCACGTAGTGCGATATCCCCTGAGTTCATCCCTGTTCCCATAGTCGTATTCTGGCGCATCTCTACGATCCCTTGAACCCCGTTCATGATCTGTGTTGTCGTCCCTACTGCCGCCGTCGCCACTACTGGTGTTGTGGACTCTACTGCCGCTGCCACTTCTTCAGCTGTCCCCAGTCCCCCTAGAGCACTGAAATATGCTGTCATCTCCGCAGGTACTCCCGCGTCTTGGATCGATTGCAATGCGCTCGCAGCTGATTGGGCATTCGTCGTTCCGCCTCCCGCTACCGTTGAGGCTACGATATTGTCCTCTGATGCAGCTACGATGTTGAGATCGATTTGATCTGTTCCACCACCACCCGCTACCACTTCATATTCAAAGTTTAAAAGTGCCGAATTGTCTTGGACACTTAGGTCATGAATAGTGATAGTGCCACTATCAAGTACATTTTCCAATACTCCGCCGGCTAATAATTCGACGTTTGTTGAAGCCTCTAAAACATTTACTTTTAGGATTGAACCTGTATTAAAAGTGGTATCACCAACAACTCTTAGGTGCGAGTGGGTTGTGGTTGTCCCATCGGTTAATACTCCGATTTCGATCGTTCCGCTGTTGACTAAATCTCCACCGATAAATGCAGAAGAACCCCCTGTTGCATTATGTGGCAATGAGATAAGCCCTGCGTTGGTTACACTTCCACTTACTTGAAGATTTCCATAGAGTTTACCGGTAGAAGTATTGGTAACATTTACTCCTGATGGTACTTTTATAGAATATGCGTCAGCATCTAGTTCATTATTGATCGTTGCTCTAATAGTTCCTGAGTTTTGGATAGCTGAATTGCTCGAAGCACCTGTAATGGATATACCTTTTACAGATGTAGCTGCAGAGTTGTTAGTATCAACAGAAATAGTTCCGCTGTTGGTAACATTGGAGTCTGCTAAGGAAACTAGTTTTATCCCATCAGCATTTCCAGTTGAATTTAGTGTAATAGTTCCTGCATTGGTGATGGTTGAAGATGCACTGACTACCCCAAAGTTAATACCCAAAGCAAAAGCATTGGTTCCCCCTGTAGAAGAGACAGTTATATCTGCACCACTGGCATTGGTGATAGTTCCTCCAGTGATAGCTCCCATAAGATTGACAGCAGCGGCACCACTGTTGGTCGTGACTGTGTTTGAAATACTTCCCTCATTGGTAATAGTTCCTGTAATAGCTGTAGTTTCAAATACCGCACTGGCATTGGTTCCACCTGTAAGGGTAATCTCTCCTTGATTAAGCACATCGTTACTTAATGCATTAGTTGTAATATCTAAAGCCGTTACCTGACTATCAACTATAATAGAACCTGCTGAAGTAATAGTCAAATCTTCACTATTACCCGTAGTAAAATCCGTGTTGACCGTCACTGCTGTATTTATTTCTAGTGCATTAGCATTTGTTACCATCACACTTGAGCTTACCAATAAAGCTGAAACCACTAGGGAAATTTTCCCACCTTTGAGAATCCGAAACCGTGAAGAGTAATCGGGGTTATACTTCATCATTCATCCTTGAGAGTATTTAATGGAAGTATTATAGAATTTCGATATCGCATCTATATCGCACATAAAAATTTATTTTGCGATATATTTGCGATAGCATTTCGATAAAGTACGAGTACTGATTTGAAAATTTAGGCAAGGTACTATTGTATGCTTTCGTATTTAAAAGATAAAACGATTCTCTTTGTCGAAGATAATGTCGAATTTGCGGCAAATACAACCACATTGCTTAAAATTTTCGTCGAACAGGTCATTCACGCATCGACTCTTGCAGAAGCACATGATGTTCTCGTACATGAATCGATCGACATCATCATCACCGATATCAAACTCAAAAATGAAAACGGAATCGATTTCATCCGTGATGTCCGCTCCGCCGATAACTCAACACCCATTATTATTATCAGCGGTCATAAGGATGAAGCGTTTTTGTTCCGTTCCATCCCGCTAAATCTTACTGCCTATCTCCTCAAACCAATCAAATACGAAGATTTGATCGATGCAATGGAGCGATGCAGTGAAAAGCTCAAAGTCCAAAATGAAACTCAAAAAGAGCTCAAAGAGGGATGGGTATATGAGAGTGAAACCAAAACACTACTCAAAGAGAATCAACACTATAGCCTCAACAAAAAAGAGGCACTGTTTATGGAACTTCTCTCGATCAACCGAGATCGCCTCATTACCAAAGAGATGCTTCAATCTAGCGTATGGATAGAGGATGAGATGAGTGATTCAGCGATAACCAATTTTATTATGCGAATCCGCCGCCGATTCGGAAAAGATTTTATCTATACCATCCCTGATCTAGGATATCGATTCAAACTCTAGCTGAGTTCAAGGGTACAATCATCAACCATCTCCTCTTGGAGACTCATCGCATAGAGTTTGTATTTCATATCTTCGATAACGATATGATCGATTAACGCTTTTTTGATAATAAATTTGAGTTTTGTCCGAATCATCGCCAAAGTCGGTGAGGAAGTTACTGAACTATTCACAAACTCGATAATTTCACGATGGAGATTTTTGTGATACTCGTATTCGGG